>CAMLKO010000051.1 GCA_946480495.1 uncultured Caulobacteraceae bacterium | reverse complement strand
CTCCCCGGCGGCCACGGACTGGGCGGCGGCCCTCAGCGCGGCGGGGAGGGCGGAGGCGGCCTTCCGCTCCTCGGACGAGAGGTAGGCGTTGCGGGATGACAGCGCGAGGCCGTCTGGGTCGCGCGCCGTGGGGCCGCCCAGAATCTCCACCGGCAGATCCAGGTCGCGGGCGAGGCGCTTGATGACGAGGAGCTGCTGGTAGTCCTTCTCGCCGAAGACGGCGACGTCGGGCGCGCATTGGGTGAGCAGCTTGGCGACCACGGTGGCGACCCCGGCGAAGTGGTGCGGCCGGGCCTGGCCGTCGAGGGGTTCGGAGACGCCGGAGACCGTCACCGTGGTGGCGAAGCCTTGCGGATACATCTCGGCGGCGCTGGGCGCATAGAGAAGGTCGCAGCCGGCGCCTTCCAGCAGGCCGGCGTCGCGTTCCTCGGCGCGGGGATAGGCGTCGAAGTCCTCGTGCGGGGCGAACTGGGTCGGATTGACGAAGATGCTCGCCACCACGCGGCCGGCGCGCTCCCTGGCCAGCCGGACCAGCGACAGGTGGCCTTCGTGCAGGGCGCCCATGGTCGGGACCATCGCGACGCGCTCGCCCGCGGCCTTCCAGGCGGACACCTGGGCGCGGAGGTCGGCGACGGTGCGGACGGTCTTGAGCATCGGCGGCTTATGCCGCGCCAAGGCGGTTGTGGACAACCCGCGCCCTTTGCGTTGACGCGGACCCGGCGCGGGCGTCTCGTCGATGGGTGCGGCTCAGCCTGAGTCGCGCGGGGTGCGGAGGCGTGCATGGCTGGGGTGATCGTCGTCGGCAACGAGAAGGGCGGGGCGGGCAAGTCGACCATCGCCGTGCACCTGACCTGCGCGCTGCTGCACGGCGGCGCGAAGGTGGCGATCTGCGACCTCGACCTGCGCCAGTCCTCGCTCGGCCGCTTCTTCGAGAACCGCCGGGCCTGGGTGGCGGACGCCGGCGTCGAGCTTCCCCAGCCGGTCATCGCGCACCCGGCCGAAGACGGCGTGGCGCTGGCCAGGGCCGACGTCGCCGAACAGCTGGCGCGGTTCGAGGAGGCTTTCGCGCGCGGCTCGGAGGGCGCCGACTTCATCCTGATCGACACCCCGGGCGGCGACACGGCGCTGTCACGGACGGCGCACGCCAAGGCCGACCTGATCGTCACGCCGATGAACGACAGCTTCGTCGACTTCGACATGCTGGGGCACGTCGATCCGGTGACGCTCGAGCTGCTCAAGCCCAGCCTCTATTCCGAGACGGTGTGGGAGGCGCGCAAGGCGCGGGCGGCGACCGGCAAGCGCGAGCCGCTGGAGTGGGTGGTGCTGCGCAATCGGCTCGCCACCACCGAGGCGCGCAACCGCCGCCGCCTGGACGAGCGGGTCGAGGCGCTGTCGCGGCGGGTGGGCTTTCGCGTCGGGCCCGGCCTGCGCGACCGGGTGATCTACCGCGAGCTTTTCCCGTTCGGGCTGACCATCGCCGACCTGTCGCCGAGGGTGCGGCCGGTGGCGGTGTCGCTGAGCCACGTGGCGGCGCGTCAGGAGCTGCGCTCGCTGATGCATTCGCTTGGCCTTTCGGACTGGGCGGGCGAGAACCTGATCGCCGCCGAATAGACGGCTGCCGGAGATTCCATGGTCGCAATCGCCGCCCTCGCGGTGCTGGTCCTGCTCGTCTGGGCGGGGCAGGGAGGCCTGCGCCGGCTGGACCGCAGCGGCGTGCGCGTGGCGGGCGGCGCGCTGGCCGTGCTGCTGCTGGCGGCCGCGGGCTTCGTGACCCTGCGCGGCGAGTGGGTGGTCGGGCTGGTGCTGCTGGTGATGTCGCTGGGCGGCATGTTCGCCGCCCGCGCACGGGCAGTGCGGCCGCCGTCAGAGGGAATGAGCGCCAGCGAGGCGCGCTCGATCCTGGGGGTAGGGCCGAATGCGGCCGACGAGGAGATCGAGGCGGCCTACAAACGCCTGATGCGGATGGCCCACCCCGACAAGGGCGGCACGAGCGGCCTGGCGGCGCAGCTCAACGCCGCGCGGGAACGCCTGCTGAAACGCTGATCAGTCGCTGGTGACGAGGCAGGCCTGCGCCCTGGAGCGCAGCGCGCGGCAGGCGGCCTGGGCGTCCGACTGGCTCATCCCGCCAAACAGCACCCGGTAGTAGCCGTTCTCGCGATCGGCGACCTGACCGTCGCCGCTCGACAGGGCCGAAGCGAAGCGGCGGCTGACGGTGGCGAGGTACTGCTGGGCCTGCGAGCGGTTGCGGAAGGCGCCGACCTGGGCGCTGTAGTCGCCCTTCTTCGCCGCGGGAACGCGGACGGTCTGCATCGAGCCCGACGGCATCTTCGGCTGGATCACATAGCGCTGGCCGGCTGCCGGGTTGTTGGTCAGCTGGATGGAGAGGCCGTCCTGGTCCCCGTCGCCCTGTTCGGAGGGCGGACGCTGGATCGGGCCGGAGAGCTCGGGGGCGTACATGTTCTGGGCGATGGTCACGCGCTCGCCCATGCCGCGGCGCTTGATCGCGCCGAAGCTGTTGTTGAGCAGGTCCTCGACGTTGTCGTCCCGCGCGGCGGCCGAGTTGCCGCCCAGCACCACGGCGATCAGCCGGTGACCGTCGCGCACGGCGGAAACGGCGATGTTGAAGCCGGATGCGCCGATGTAGCCGGTCTTGATCCCGTCCACCCCCGGGACCGCCCCGAGCAGGTGGTTGTGGTTGCGCATCGTCTCGCCGCGGTAGGTGAAGCTGCGCAGCGAGAAATAGCTGTAGTACTGCGGGAAATCGCGCATCACCGCCCGCGACAGGATGGCGAGGTCGTGGGCCGTCGAAATCTGGCCGGGGTTGGGAAGGCCGGAGGCGTTGACGAACTGGCTGTTGGTCATCCCGAGTTCGCGGGCCCGCATCGTCATCAGCTTGGCGAAGTTGGATTCGGTGCCGCCGAGGCGTTCGGCCAGGGCCACGGCCATATCGTTGGCCGACTTGGTGGCGATCGCGCGCATGGCGCTGTCGACGGTGATGTGCGCGCCGGGACGCAGGCCGAGCTTGGTCGGCTGCATCGAGGCGGCGTGGGGGGAGACGACCAGCTCGTCCGTCAGCTTCAGGCGGCCTTCCGCCAAAGCCTCGAACGCCAGGTACATGGTCATGACCTTGCTGATCGAAGCGGGATAGCGGGGGCTGTCGGCCCGCACCTGGTAGAGGACCTCGCCCGTGTTCGCGTCCATCACGATCGCGGCATAGCGCGGCTCGGCGGTGTTGACGCGGAGGACCTGCGCCTGGGCGGCCGTGGGCGCGACGCCCGTGAACGCCAGTGAAACTGCGATGCCAAACGCAAGAACAAGGCGGCGGGCGAGCTTTTGCATGCGGGCGTCCGTCGTTGGAACTAAGGCGACCGTACGAGGCCGCACGAGAGCCATACCATGGCCGACTCGCGGTTTAGTTAAAGTAAACAGGACTTGAACGAAATGCCGCAGTCCTGCCGCAAAGCTCCGCTGCAACGCAAACTTCACATTGTGCACCGCACAAAATCCGTTGACTGCTGCACTGCAACATGAGACAAGGCGGCTGTTCCCAGCGACCCCCGCAAGGCTGAGAGGAAATTTCATGGCCAAGGCCAAAACCCAAGGAGCCACCCCGATGACTGAAGGCGTCGAAACGCTGAAGGCGACCGTCGAACAGTTCACCACGGTCGGCAATCAGGCGTTCAAGGACAACGTCGAAAAGTCCCTGACCGCCCTGAACGAGCTGAACGCTCATTCCAAGAAGAACCTGGAAGCGCTGGTCGCTTCCGCCACCGCCGCCACCAAGGGCGCCGAGGCGCTTGGCGCTCATGCGATGGCCTACTCCAAGCAGGCCCTGGAAGACCAGGTTTCGGCCGCGAAGTCGCTGGCCGGCGCCAAGAGCTTCCAGGAAGCCATCGAGCTGCAGACCGGTTTCGCGAAGGCGGCCCTCGAAGGCTACCTCGCCAACTTCGGCAAGCTCAGCGAAGTGGTGACCGACTCCGTCAAGGAAGCGGTGAAGCCCCTGAACGAGCGCGTCGCCGCCCTCGTCGAGCGCACGCAAGCCGTCTAAGGTTTTCCCCCGCGTACCCTGTGAGGCCCGGATCAGCGATGGTCCGGGCCTTTTCGCATGTTCCGCCCGCCGTTCCCGCTTGCTAGCGTAGGGCCATGTCGAAGGTCGAAGAACGCCTGGCCGCCGCGGGGATCGAACTTCCCCAGCCCGTGGCCCCCATCGCCAACTACGTCCCGTTCGTGCGGACGGGCTCGCATGTCTACATCTCGGGCCAGGTTTCGCTGGACGCGTCGGGCGGGATCACCGGCACGGTGGGCGTCGACGTCGACCTGGAGACGGCCCAGAGAGCCGCGCGGCTGTGCGGGGTCAACCTGCTGGCCCAGATGCGGGCCGCCTGCGAGGGCGAGCTCGGACGGGTGAAGCAGGTGGTGAAGCTCGGCGGCTTCGTGCAGGCGGGGCCCGACTTCTTCGATATCCCCAGCGTCCTGAACGGCTGTTCCGACCTGATGGTCGAGGCCTTCGGCGATGCGGGCCGCCATTCAAGATCGGCCGTGGGCGTCTACCGGCTGCCGAGGAACTTCTCGGTCGAGGTCGACGCGGTGGTGGAGATCTACTGATGAAGGCCCAGCCGCGCCCCGACAACAGCGTCTTCGGCGAGGCCTGGGACCTGCTTTTCGCGCCGCCGGTGGCGCACCGCGGGCTGTGGTCGCCAAGCGGCGCGCCGGAGAACTCGCTGGCGGCGTTCCAGGCGGCCTGCGCGGGCGGTTACGGGATCGAACTCGACGTGCAGCTGACCCGCGACGGGGAGGCGGTCGTCTTCCACGACGGCTCGCTGGAGCGGATGTGCGGCGTCGAGGGCAAGCTGCGCGACCGCAGCCTTTCGGAGCTTCGCGAACTGCGGCTGAAGGGGACGGAAGAGACCATCCCGACGCTGGCCGAGACGCTGGCCGAGGTCGGCCACCGGGCGCTGGTCCAGATCGAGCTGAAGACGCCGTTCGGCGAGGTGGGCCCGCTGGAAAAGCGCGTCTGCGAGGTGCTGATCGACCATAACGGCCCGACCTGCGTGATCGGCTTCAATCCCTACTCCCACGCCTGGTTCGCGGCGCATCATCCGCAGGTGCTGCGGGGGCTCGATTCCTACCGCTGGAACGACAATGGCGCGGCGACCCTGGCGCCCGAACAGCGCAAGGCCTTCGCCCGGCTGGAGCATGTGGAGATCGCCAAGCCGCACTTCCTGGCGCTCGGCCTCGACATGCTGCCAAGCGAACGGGCCGACGAGTTGCGCGCCCAGGGCATGCCGGTGATCGCCTGGACGGTGCGCTCGCCCGCCGACTGGGAACGGGTGAGGGGGCATTGCGACAACCTCATCTTCGAGGGCTTCCTGGCGTGACATCCCTCAAGGCGGCGGTTTCGGTTCACCGCCGCGTCAGTGAAGTGGGACGCGAGGCGTGGGACGCCTGCGCCGGGCCGGGCAATCCGTTCGTCAGCTACGATTTCCTGAACGCGCTCGAAGAGAGCGGCTGCGCCGTGGAGCGCACCGGCTGGGCGCCGCAGCACCTGGCGGCAGCGGACGAGGAGGGCGAGGTCGCCGCCGCGATGCCGCTCTATCTGAAGTCCCACAGCCAGGGCGAATACGTCTTCGACTGGTCCTGGGCCGACGCCTACGAGCGGGCAGGGGGCAGCTACTATCCCAAGCTGCAGTGCGCCGTGCCCTTTTCGCCGGTGACCGGACCCAGGCTGCTGGTGCGCGAGGGGGCGGACCACGAGCTGGGGCGGAAGATCCTGCTGGGCGGCGCGCTGACGCTCTGCGAGCGGCTCGACGCATCCGGCCTGCACGTCACCTTCCCGACCGAGGACGAATGGCGGTTCATGGGCGCGCAGGGGATGCTGCTGCGCCAGGACCAGCAGTACCACTGGGTCAACGCGGGTTATGGGACGTTCGACGACTTCCTGGCCGCGCTCTCGTCGTCGCGGCGCAAGACGATCCGGCGCGAACGGCGCGAGGCGCAGTCCGGCGTGGACGAGATCGTCGCCCTGACCGGCGCCGACCTGACCGAGGACCACTGGGACGCCTTCTTCGGCTTCTACATGGATACGGGCGGGCGCAAGTGGGGGCAGCCGTACCTGAACCGGCGGTTCTTCTCGCTGCTGGGCGAGCGGATGGCCGGCAAGGTGCTGCTGCTCATGGCGCGCCGGGGCGGGCGCTGGATCGCCGGGGCGCTCAACCTGATCGGCGACGACTGCCTCTATGGCCGCCACTGGGGCTGCGTCGAGGAGGTCCCCTTCCTCCACTTCGAGCTCTGCTACTACCAGGCCATCGAGCACGCGATCCGGCTTGGCCTGCCGCGCGTGGAGGCCGGCGCGCAAGGGCCGCACAAGATCGCCCGGGGCTACCTGCCGGTCGCCGTCTATTCCGCCCACTGGATCGCCGACCCCGCCCTGCGCGAACCCGTCCGCCGCTACCTCGAACAGGAACGCCGCGTGGTCGAGCACGACATGGAGCTCCTGGAAGAGGAGTTCTCGCCCTTCCGCGCCGCCGACTGAGCCGCTACCAAGACGGGGCAGGGAGGATGCGATGAGCCTGGACGGGACCTACGACGACCAGAACATCTTTGCGAAGATCGTGCGGGGCGAGATCCCGTCGGTGAAGATCTTCGAGGACGATGAGGTCCTGGCCTTCATGGACGCCTTTCCGCAGGCGAAGGGTCATTGCCTGGTGATCTCCAAGACCTCGAAGGCGCGCAACCTGCTGGACGCCGAGCCCAAGACGCTGGGCCGGGTGATCGGGGCGACGCAAAAGCTCGCCCGGGCCGTCCGCGCCGCGCTCAACCCCGACGGCATCGTGGTGATGCAGTTCAACGGCGCGCCGGCAGGACAGACCGTCTATCACCTGCACTTCCACGTCATCCCGCGCTGGGAAGGCGAGCCGCTCGGCCGTCACGGCGGCGGGCAGATGGCGGACATGGGCGAGCTGAAACAGCTAGCCGAGCAGATCGCGGCAAAGCTCCCCTAATCCCGCTCACCCCGGCGAAAGCCGGGGCCCATACTGAGTCAGCTTGGGTCCCGACTTTCGTCGGGATGAGCGGATTGAGGCTATTCCGCCAGCGCCGGTTCGGCTTCGTCCGCGGGCTTGGCGGGGCCCGCCGGCGCGTCGAATTCGAAGGCGATCTTGCCGTCCTTGAGCACGACCTTGACGTGGCCGCCGCGCGAGAGGCGTCCGAACAGGATGTCGTCGGCCAGCGGCTTCTTGATCTCTTCCTGGA
>CAMLKO010000050.1 GCA_946480495.1 uncultured Caulobacteraceae bacterium | reverse complement strand
CCCCGAAACGCCGCCGCCGGCCAAGGCAGGCCACGAGGACCGGGTGCTGCCGGCCATCGTCTATGCGCTCTACCTGATCGGCCTGACCCACGGCCTGACCATCCTCATCGGCGTGATCGTCGCCTATGTAGCGCGCGACGGCGCGGGGCCCGTGGCGCGCAGCCACTACGACTTCCTGATCCGCACCTTCTGGCCGGCGTTGATCGGCATGCTGCTGATCTTCCTGATCGGCACGGTCGGGCTGGTGCTGACGCTGGTGCTGATCGGCTTCCCGATCCTGATGGGCGCCGCCTTCCTGTTCTTTGCGCTGTGGGTCTGGTTCCTGGTGCGCTGCATCGTCGGCGTGATCCACCTGGCGCGAGGCGAGGCCTTCCCCCGCCCCGAGACCTGGTTGGCCTAGGCCGGCTGCAGCTCCCGGCGCACCAGCCGCGCGTAGTCGTCCATCAGCGACAGGCTGATGTTGCCCGGCCGGAAGGTGTGCGGCCCGATCTCGGCGACGGGCGTCACCTCCGCCGCGGTGCCGACGATGAACACCTCCGAGAAGGTCGGAAGCTCCTCGGCGGGGATGTGGCGCTCCACCACCTCGAAGCCCTTCTCGCGCGCCAGCCGCATGACGGTGCGGCGCGTGATGCCGTCCAGGAAGCAGTCGGGCGTCGGCGTATGGATCACCCCGTCGCGCACGAGGAAGATGTTGGCGCCGGTGCTCTCGGCCACATAGCCGCGCCAGTCGAGCATCAGGGCGTCGGTGTAGCCCTCCCGCTCGGCCGCGTGCTTGGACAGCGTGCAGATCATGTAGAGGCCCGACGCCTTCGAGGCCGTCGGCGCGGTGGCCGGATCGGGGCGGCGGTACTTGGCGAAGGTCATGCGGATGCCCTTGGCCTTTTCCTCCGGCTTGAAGTAGCTGGGCCATTCCCACGCGGCGACCGCCACATGCACCTTCGTCTGTTGCGCCGAGACCCCCATCTGCTCAGGTCCCCGCCAGGCGATCGGGCGGACGTAGCAGTCCGTCAGCCCGTTCCTGGCGCAGGTTTCCTTGCAGGCGGCGTCGATCTCGGCCACCGTGTAGGGGATCTGGAAGTCGAGTATCTCGGCCGACCGGAACAGACGCTTGGTATGCTCGGTCAGCTCGAAAATCTCACCGCCATACATCCGCTCGCCCTCGAAAACCGACGAGGCGTAGTGGAGGGCATGGGTCAATACGTGCACCTTCGCCTCGCGCCAGGGCACGAACTGGCCGTCCAGCCAGATCCAACCGTCGCGATCGTCAAAGGGCACGATAGACATAGGGGCCCGACCTCCTTTTTCGGGAAAGGCGACCTTAGAACTCCCGAAGCTCGCGGCGTCAATGCTGGGGGGCGCGCGTGAGCGAGCGCCATCTCCTTGTCGTCGACGACGACGACCGCATCCGCGACCTGCTGCGCGAATACCTCGCCCGCGCGGGCTTCCGCGTGACCGCCGCGCCGGATGCGGCCAAGGCCGGCAAGCTGATGCAGACCTTCGATTTCGACCTCATCGTGCTCGACGTGATGATGCCGGGCGAGGACGGTTTCTCCTTCACCAAGCGCCTGCGCGCCCGCTCCGGCGACCGCACGCCGGTGCTGCTGCTGACCGCCCGCGGCGCCTCCGAAGACCGCATCGAAGGCCTGTCGCTGGGCGCCGACGACTACCTCGCCAAGCCCTTCGAGCCGCAGGAGCTGCTGCTGCGCATCGAGGCGATCCTGCGCCGCACGGGACCGCGGGACGATGGTCCGAAGACCCTGTCGCTGGGCGCCTGCGCCTTCGACGCCGAGCGCGGCGAGCTCACCCGCCACGGCGACCCCATCCGCCTGACCGAGGCCGAGGTCGAGCTGCTGCGCCGCCTCGCGCGCGCCGCCAACACCCCGGTCGACCGGCTGGAGCTGGCGCGCGGCACGACCGACGCCACCGGCCGGGCGGTGGACGTCCAGGTCACGCGCCTGCGCCGCAAGATCGAGGACGACCCGAAGAACCCGCGCTACCTGCAGACGGTGCGCGGGGTCGGCTACCGGCTGGCGCCCGACTGATGCGACGCCTGCGCGCCCCCTTCACGCTCAAGCGCTGGCTGCCGACGACGCTGTGGGGCCGCTCGCTGCTGATCATCGTGCTGCCGGTGGCGATCATGCAGGTCGCCGTCACCTGGGTCTTCTTCGACGCCCACTGGCAGATCGTGAACAGCCGGCTCTCCGAAGGCCTGGCGGGCGACGTCGCCTGGGCCGTCGAGACCTATCAGGACGATCCCTCGCCCCAGACGCTGACCATGCTGTCGAAGCGGGCGGAGGACTCGCTGTCGCTGTCCATCGCCCTGCAGGAAGGCCGCACGCTGCCGGTCAACCGCCGCCACGCCTTCTTCGCCGCCTTGGACCGCTCGCTGAACAAGGCGCTCGATGAGCGGCTGGACGCGCCCTACTGGTTCGACACCACCCGCTACCCCGCCTACGTCGACATCCGCGTGCAGGTGAAGGGCGGAGTGCTGCGGATCATCGCGCCGCGCGACCGGGCCTTCGCCACCCAGGGCCACATCTTCGTGCTGTGGATGGCCATCGCCACCTTCCTGCTGACCGCCATCGCCATCCTGTTCATCCGCAACCAGGTCCGCGCCATCGAGCGGCTGGCGAGCGCGGCGGAAGCCTTCGGCAAGGGCGTCGACCAGCCCGCCTTCAAGCCCCATGGCGCGCGGGAGGTGCGCCAGGCCGCCCAGGCGTTCCTCGCCATGCGCGCCCGCATCCAGCGCTACATCGACCAGCGCACGGCGCTGCTCGCCTCCGTCAGCCACGACCTGCGCACGCCGCTCACCCGGCTGAAGCTGGAACTGGCGCTCGCGCCCTCGAACAAGCGCACCGAGGCGATGAAGAAGGACCTCGCCGAGATGGAGCACATGATCGACGAGTACCTCGCCTTCGCCCGCGGCGAGGGCGGCGAGGCCGTCGAGACCGTGCTGCTGAAGGACATCATCGAGGAGGTCAGCGAGGGCGCCGCGCGCGCCGGGGCAAAGGTCCGCATCGAGGCCGATCCCTCCGTCCAGGTCCACGTGCGGCCCAACGCCCTGAAGCGCGCCTTGTCCAACCTCATCATGAACGCCGCCGTCCACGGCGAGACGGTGCAGGTGGCGGTGAAACCGACTCCCACCGGCGGCGTCGAGATCATGGTCGACGACGACGGCCCCGGAATCCCGCCCGAGCGCTACGAGGAGGCCTTCAAGCCGTTCAGCCGGCTCGATGAGTCCCGCAACCAGAACGAAAAGGGCGTGGGCCTGGGCCTGGCCATCGCCCGCGACGTGGCGCGCGGCCACGGGGGCGAGCTGACGCTGGCGCCCTCCCCGCTCGGCGGCCTGCGCGCGACGGTGAGGCTTCCGGGGTGAACCCCTTCGAGACGCCCGTCATCGAGACCGAACGCCTGCTGCTGCGCGGCCACACGCTCGAGGATTTCGAGCCCATGCTGGTGATGTGGACCGATCCCAGGGTCACCCGCTTCATCGGCGGCAAGCCGCTGACGCGCGACGAGGTGTGGAGCCGGCTGACCCGCTACATCGGCCACTGGGCGATCCTTGGCTACGGCTACTGGGCCGTCGAGGAGAAGGCGAGCGGCGCCTACCTCGGCGACATCGGCATCGCCGACTTCAAGCGCGACCTCGACCCTCCGATCGACGGCAGGCCGGAGGTGGGCTGGTCCCTGACCCCAGGCGCCCACGGCAAGGGCTATGCGACCGAGGCGGTGAACGCCGCGATCGCCTGGGGAGAAGGCCGCTTCGAACACGCGCGGATGGTCTGCATGATCAGCCCGGACAACACGCCCTCGATCCGGGTGGCCGAGAAGTGCGGTTTTCAGCCCTATGCCGAGGTCATCTACAAGGAGCGGCCGAACATCCTGTTCGAGCGGAATGCTCCCCCGCTGGGGGAGCTGTCGCGAAGCGACTGAGGGGGCGTCACCGCCGCCGGCCCCCATCCCCGGCTTCGCCGGTACTTCCCCCAATGGGGGAAGATCAGAACCCCGCGCCGATCCGCTTGAGCTGCTCGCGCATCTGCTTCAGGCGCTTGTCGATCTCGGCCATCGTGCGGTTCAGCGCCCCTTCGTCGTCGCGCCAGACCTGCAGCACGCGGGTCCACACCGCCGTCATGGCCGCGAGCCTCGGCGGCGTCGCCTCCACGCCCGCCGACTCCAGGATCACGCGGGCGGTGTGCGGCAGGCGCTTGGCGATGGCCAGCGGGCTTTCCGAACGACTGATGGCGGTGAGCGCCGCGCGGTGCGGCTCCATCGCCTCGATCCGCGCCATGGTCGCCTCGAACAGCCGGTCGTGGACCTCGGCCTCGGCGTTGTCGGCCGTCGCCAGCGCCGCGCGGTCGAAGCGGGCCGACAGATGCGCCATCACCGCGCCCTTGCTCTGGGCGCGCTCGTAGAGTTCCGCAAACGGGATGCCCGCCTTCAGCGCGATCTCGCGCAGCGAGACGTCGCGCCACGGATGGGTCACGGCCAGCGCCAGGGCGGCGGCGGCGGCGCGGTCGAGAATGTCCTCAGTGGGCGTCATGGGGCGTTCTTACCCCAAAGCGCAGCTAGGAGCCGAGTTCCTTCGAGCGCTTCGCCGCAGCGGTCACCGCCCGCGCCATCAGATCCGGCAATTCGGCCATGAGCACCTCGAGCGCGGCCTGCGTCGTGCCGCCGGGCGAGGTGACCTGCTTGCGCAGTTCGGATGGCTCGGCGCCGCTCTGGGCCATCAGCGCCGCGGCGCCCGCGATGGTCGAGCGGGCGAGACCGTTGGCCGCGCCGGCTTCAAGCCCGGCTTTCACGCCCGCCGCCTCCAGCGCCTCGACGAAGGCATAGAGATAGGCCGGCGCCGAGCCCGAGACGGCCGTCGCGGCATGCATCAGGCCTTCGTCTTCCAGGTCGACCACCGTCGCGACGGGTTCGAACAGGGCATGCGCCCGTGAGCGCGCCTCGGCGTCCGCGGCGAAGACGCTCGCCGTCCCCTGCCCGATCGCCACCGCCGTGGTGGGCATGACCCGGGCGACCCGGCGGCCGCCATAGGATTCGGCGATGTCGTCGGCGCGCACCCCCGCGGCGATGGAGACCACCACCGCATCGGGCGCGAGATGTTTCACGATCCCGGCCGACGCCTCGCGCCAGATCTGCGGCTTCACCGCCAGCACCACCGTCTTCGCGGCCGCCAGCTCCCCGTCGGCCGGACTGACCCGCACGCCGTTGGGCAGCGGTCCCGGTTGTGGATCGCGCACCATGATGTCGGACGGCGCGAACGCGCCCGCGCGGGCCCAGCCTTCGATCAGCGCCCCGCCCATCCGGCCCGCGCCCAGCAGCAGGATGGGCGTCATGGGCTAGGCCCGCCCCACCGTCTCGAACATGCAGGCCGCGAGCGCCTCTTCCGGCGACTTGCCGCCGCGGATCAGGAAGTCGAAGGCGGGATAGAAGCGGTCGGCCGCTTCCACCGCCGCGTCGATCATCGAGGCGGCCTGCGCCAGCGTCGGCCGCTCGCCGCCGGGCAGCGACATGGCGTGCCGGAAGACGATCTCGCCGTCCTCGGCCCAGACCTCGAAGTGGCCGAGCCAGACGCGGTGGTTGATGTGGTTGACCAGCTCATAGACCGTGGCGCGGCCCTCTTTCGGCGCGTTCAGGTTCATGGACAGGCAAAGCTGCATGCACTCGGCCTCGGGCCGCCAGGCGAACCAGAGTTCGTAATCCGTCCAGTCCCCGGCCAGCGCGAAGGCCAGGTCGCCGTCTTCCGTCCGGTCGAACGTCAGGTTCTCGGCGTTGAGGACATGCTCGACCACGTCCAGCGGGTCGAGCGCCAGCAGGGTTTCGTCTTCCTCGGGGCGGGTGTCCATCGGGCGTTACGCGTCCTTTGGAGGAGCCGCAAGCGCAGGGTGCGCCCGTGCTGAATCGCTCCCACGACGAGGAGCCTAGTCTGCTTCGGCCCCTGCCGTACAAGCGGATTTTAATGGAAAATTGTGGATGTTCAGGCGCTGGGCGCCGCCTCGTCGGAGGGCGGCTGGCCGGCGGCCTTCAGCGCCGCGATGTCGGCCCGCAGCGCCGCCACCTCGGCCCGCAGGGCCTCCAGGTCTTCGCGGCGGACGAGGTCGAATTCGGCGGCGATCTTGTCGGCCTGGGCGCGGAAGGCGGCCTTGGCCTCCTCGCTGGCGGCCTGGGCCAGGCCCATCGCGGCCGTGGTCAGCTTCGCCATTTCATCAAGGAAGGGGTTCTGGGTCTGCATCGGACTACTCTATACCTGCCCCGATAACGCGACAGAAGGTGGATCCGTGCCGTTTCCGAACTTCGACCCCGTCCTCCTCCAGATCGGCCCATTCGCCATCCGTTGGTACGCGCTGGCCTATGTGGCCGGCATCCTGCTGGGCTGGCGCTACGTCGTCGCCCTGGTGAAGAACGAGAAGCTGTGGGGGGGCCAGACGCCCACCCTCACCCCCCTCCAGATCGACGACCTCGTGCTGTGGATCACCCTCGGGGTCATCCTGGGCGGACGGCTGGGCTACGTCCTCTTCTACTCGACCTCGCTGATCTGGACCGATCCGCTGGAGATCGTGAAGGTCTGGCACGGGGGCATGAGCTTCCACGGCGGCCTGATCGGCGTGACCGTCGCCCTGATCGCCTTCGCGTTGACGAACAAGGTGGAGGTGTTCCGCCTCTCGGATCTGGTGGCGCCGGCGGCGCCCATCGGCCTGTTCTTCGGCCGCATCGCCAACTTCATCAACGGCGAGCTCTGGGGCCGGCCCACCACCGTGCCCTGGGGCATCATCTTCCCGAACGCGGGGCCCGAACCCCGCCACCCGAGCCAGCTCTACGAGGCGACGCTCGAGGGCCTCGTCCTCTTCCTCATCCTGCGCATCGCCACCCATCGGCTGAAGTGGCTGCAGCGGCGCGGCGCGGTCACCGGCCTCTTCCTGCTCTGCTACGCGCTGTCGCGGATTTCGCTGGAGAACGTGCGCGAGCCGGACCGCTTCATGCCGCACTTCCCGCTCGGGCTGACCATGGGGATGATGCTGTCGATCCCGATGGCGCTGTTTGGCCTGTGGCTGCTGTGGCGCGGCCTGCGCGGCGAGCCGCAAGTCGCCGGAGCCGATGAGCCTGCTTGAGCGCCTGCGGGCCGAGATCGCCCAGACCGGCCCGCTGACCGTCGCCGAATACATGCACCGCTGCCTGCACGACCCGCAGGACGGCTACTACGCGACGCGCCCGGCGCTGGGCGCGGACGGCGACTTCGTCACCGCCCCGCTGGTCAGCCAGATGTTCGGCGAGCTTTTGGGATTGTGGGC
>CAMLKO010000049.1 GCA_946480495.1 uncultured Caulobacteraceae bacterium | reverse complement strand
CCAACCTGCCGATCACCGTGGTGCACCGCTCCGACGGCTCGGGCACGACCTTCCTCTTCACCTCCTACCTGACCGCCGTGGCGCCCCAGTGGGCCAGCGTCGGCGCCAGCGACTCCGTCGCCTGGCCGGCCGGGCAGGGCGGCAAGGGCAACGACGGCGTGGCCGCCTACGTCAAGCAGACCCCCGGCTCCATCGGCTACGTCGAGTACGCCTACGCCAAGCAGAACAACATGACCTACGCCCTGCTGCAGAACGCCGACGGGCAGTTCGTGGCCCCGACCGCCGCCAACTTCGCCGCCGCCGCGGCGGGCGCGGACTGGTCTAAGGCGCCGGGCTTCTACCTGCTGCTCTTGAACCAGCACGGCGCGACCTCCTGGCCGATCACCGGCGCGACCTTCATCCTGATGCACAAGCAGCAGTCGGACGCCGCGACCGCCCAGTCGGTGCTGAAGTTCTTCGACTGGGCCTACGCCAACGGCGACGCCGCGGCGCAGGAGCTCGACTACGTACCCTTGCCCGCGAACGTGAAGGACATGGTCCGCGCGAGCTGGGCTTCCGTCACGGGGCCTGACGGCAAACCGGTCTATGTTGCTGCGCACTGAAGATTACGCCTTGGACGTCGCGACCTCCGATCTGGTCGAGGCCGGCCCCGCGCGAACAGCGCGGGGCGCGGCGCTTGATCGGGTGTTCGAGTATCTCTGCTTCGCCGCCGCCACCCTGCTGCTGCTGGCGCTGGGCGGCATCATCGTCGCGCTGGCCATCGGCGGCTGGCCGGCGTTTGCGAAGTTCGGCTTCCACTTCTTCACCACCGCGACCTGGGATCCGGTGGCCGAGGTCTATGGCGCGCTCGGCGCCATCATCGGCACGCTGGTCAGTTCGGCGCTGGCGCTGGTCTTCGCCCTGCCGCTGGCGCTGGGCGTGGCGATCTTCCTGGTCGAGCTTTGCCCGACCTTCCTGCGCCGCGCGATCGGCACGGCGGTGGAGCTGCTCGCGGGCATTCCCTCCATCGTCTACGGCATGTGGGGCCTGTTCGTCTTCGCCCCCTGGTTCGCCAGGCACATCCAGATGCCGGCCATGATGGCCGCGCCGGTCGGTTCGATCTGGGAGAAGCTGGTCGCGGGCGTCCCCAACGGCGCCGGCATCCTCTCGGCCTCGGCGATCCTGGCCATCATGATCCTGCCGTTCATGGCCGCCACCCTGCGCGAGCTGCTGCTCACGGTGCCGGCCCAGGTGCGCGAAAGCGCCTATGGCCTGGGCTCGACCACCTTCGAGGTCATCCGCAAGGTCAGCCTGCCCTACATCCGGACCGGCGCCATCGGGGCGGTGATGCTGGGGCTTGGCCGCGCGCTGGGCGAGACCATGGCGGTCACCTTCATCATCGGCAACGCGCACGGCCTGCCGACCTCCATCTTCGCCTCGGGCTCGACCATCGCCTCGACCATCGCCAACGAGTTCGCCGAGGCGACCGGCGAAATGCATACGGCCTCGCTGATCGCGCTGGGCCTCGTTCTCTTCGTCATCACCTTCGCGGTCCTGGCGCTCGCCAGGCTGCTCATCGGACGGCAGGCGCACGCATGATCGCCGCGCCCCGCCGCCTGACCCGCAATATCGGCAACGCCTTCTTCCTCGCCTTCTGCTGGGCGGCGACCGGGGTGGCGCTGATCGCGCTGGCCGCCATCCTCTGGTCGCTCCTCAAACAGGGGATCGGCGGGCTGGACGTGAAGGTCTTCACCATGTCGACGCCCGCGCCGGGCTCGCAGGGCGGCCTGCTGAACGCCATCCTGGGTTCGGTGATGATGTGCACGCTGGCCATGATCGGCGCGGTGTTCGTCGGCGTGCTGGCCGGCACCTGGCTCTCCGAATTCGCCCGGGACAGCCGTTACGGCTCGCTGGTGCGCTTCCTCAACGACGTGCTGCTTTCGGCGCCGTCGATCCTGGTGGGCCTGTTCGTCTACGAGATCATCGTCGCCCCGACGAAGGGCTTCTCCGGCTACGCGGGCGCGGTGGCGCTGGCCCTGCTCGCCGTTCCGGTCATCACCCGTACGACCGAGGACGTCCTTCGCCTGCAGCCGGTGGCGCTGCGCGAGGCATCCGTCGCCCTCGGCGCGCCCGTCTGGCGCACCATCCTCGCCGTGATCTGGAAGGCGGCGCAGAGCGGCATGCTGACCGGCGCGCTGCTCGCCTTCGCGCGGATCAGCGGGGAGACGGCGCCGCTGCTCTTCACCTCGCTGAACAACCAGTTCCTGAACCTCGACATGCGCCATCCGATGGCGAACCTGCCGGTGGTGATCTTCCAGTTCGCGCTCAGCGCCTATGACGACTGGAGGCGCCTCGCCTGGACCGGCGCCATGCTGATCGCGCTCGCCGTTCTCGCCGTCACCATCATCGCCCGTCTGCTTACCCGGGAGCCCCGCCCCACATGACGATGCTTGCCGCCGAGGCGCCCGAAACCTCCGTCCTCGCGCTGGACCCCGCCAGCGTGAAGATCGATATCCGCGACCTCAACTTCTTCTACGGGAACAAGCAGGCGATCTACGACGTCAACGTCGCCTTCGCCCGCAACGCGGTGACCGCGCTGATCGGGCCGTCGGGCTGCGGCAAGTCCACCCTGCTGCGCTCCATCAACCGCATCTACAGCCTCTACCCCGGCCAGCGCGCCGAGGGGGAGGTGCGGATCGACGGCGAGAACATGCTGGAGCCGCGCGTGAACCTGTCGTCGCTGCGCGCCCGCGTCGGCATGGTGTTCCAGAAGCCGACGCCGTTTCCGATGTCGATCTTCGACAACGTCGCCTACGGCCTTCGCCTCTACGAGCGGCTGCCCAAGGCCGACATGGCCGCCCGCGTCGAGGAGGCCCTGCGCCGCGCCGCCCTGTGGGACGAGGTGAAGGACAAGCTGAAGGAGTCGGGCTTTTCGCTTTCCGGCGGCCAGCAGCAGCGGCTGTGCGTCGCCCGCGCCATCGCCGTGCGCCCCGAGATCCTGTTGCTCGATGAGCCCGCCTCGGCGCTCGACCCGATCTCCACCGCAAGGCTGGAGGAGACGATCAGCGAGCTGAAGGACGACTACACGATCGTCATCGTCACCCACAACATGGGCCAGGCCGCCCGCGTCTCCGACCAGACGGCCTTCATGTATCTCGGCCGCATGATCGAGTTCGGAAACACCGAGCAGGTCTTCACCAGCCCGGTCACCCTGCGCGCCCGCGACTACATCACCGGGCGCTTCGGCTAGACCTCGCCCGTCAGCTCGCGGCGCACCTTCTCCAGCTCCTCGGCGTAGCGGCGGGTGGCGAAGGCTTCCGAGACCATCCCCAGCACGCGGCCCTCCCCGTCGACGACCGCCAGCTCGTCGGCCTCGGTGCGGTCGAAGGCGGCCATGATCTCCTTGATGTTGAGGTCGGGCGCCAGCGTCTCGTGGGGCTTTGAGATCAGGTCGCGCACCGCCTTGCCGGTCGGGTCGGCCACCGCGTGCGCCAGCGCCACCCGCACCAGCCCGGCGTAGCGCTCGTCCTCGCCCAGCGCGATGACGATCTTCACCGAGCCCAGCGGGAAGCGGTTGCGGAACTCCGCCAGGGTGGCGTCCACCCGCGCCGTCGGCACGTTCTGGCGCATCAGCTTGCCGGCGGTCAGTTGCCTCAGCCACCCCACGTCATGGGCGCTGCGGATCGTCTCGCCGCGCAGATGCAGCCGCCAGGTCGAGAAGGAATAGCCGAACCGCTCGCGCACAATGGTCGTGGCGATCACCGAGGCCCCCAGGCACGCCGCCGTCAGCCCGAAGTCCCGCGTCGTCTCCAGCACCAGGAAGGACATCGTCATCGGCGCCCCGATGATGGCCGCCGCCAGCGCGCTCATGCCCGCCAGCCCCGCCACCGACGGGTCGATCAGGATCGGCGCGCCCGCCGCCTCGAATCCCAGCCCGTAGGCCCGCCCGACCAGCGATCCCAGGAACAGCGAGGCGAAGAACAGTCCGCCCCTGAAACCGAACCCCAGCGACACGATCGAGGCCATCGTCTTCAGCGCGATCAGGGTGACCAGCGCCGTCAGGCTCAGCGAGGCGATCAGGTCCGTCGCCAGCGCCCCTCGCCCCGACGACAGCACCTGCGGCGAGCCCAGCACGATCGCCGCGACCAGCAGCCCGCCCAGCGCCGGCTTGATCGCGGTGGGCAGCGGCACGACCTTCGCGCCCCGCTCCAGCAGCGCCACCAGCCGCATGATGACGATGCCCAGCAGCGCGCAGACCACCCCCAGCCCCGCCGCCAGCACGTAGGTCGCCGGCTCCATCGTCACCGCGCCTGCCGAGGGCATCGGGAACGGCTCGCCCAGATTGTGCAGCGAATTGACCAGCAGGCTGGCCGCCAGGCTCGCCCCCACCACCGGCGCGATGACGCCCGCCGAGTACGACCCCAGCACCACCTCGAAGGCGTAGAAGGCCCCCGTCAGCGGCGCCCCGAACGCCGCGGCGATCCCCGCGCCCGCGCCCGCGGCCACCATGGTGCGCATGTCGCCGCGCCGCAGGTGCATCCACTTGCCCATCAGCGAGGCCGAGCTCGCGCCCGCCTGCGCGTAGGCCGCCTCCAGCCCGACCGAAGCCCCGAACCCGTTGGAGACCAGCGTCTGGCCGCAGATGAAGGCGCTGTCGCTGATCCCCATGCGCCCGCCGTGCAGCGCGTTGGCCTCGACGGCGTCGACCGGGGCCGCAGCGCGCCGCCGCTTCCACCACCAGGCCGACAGCCCCACCACGAGCCCGCCCACCGGCAGCGCCATCAGCCGCGCGGGCTCGATCCACTGCTGCGCGGAGAGCCGCTCGTTGGAATCGAAGCCGTAGAGGAAGACCTGCAGCTCATGGGCGATGCGGCCAAACAGCAGCGTGAACGCCGCCGCCGCGACCCCGGCGCAGATGGCCAGCACCGTCAGCCACACCTCGCTCGACCGCACGCGTCGCCGCAGCGAGGTCAAGACCAGCCTGGGGCCTGCGATGCGATCGACAAGGCTCATGCTCTGGTGTCGCCATCCCCGCGCCCACGGTCAAGTCGTCACGGGTGAAGCTTTTTTGTGGAACGGACGCAGGGTTTTGCTCCAGCGTGGCCTGAGAGAGGGTAGGAGCTCCGTATGGCGCAGCCTTCCAACCCGCCGGGTGACATGCGCGACGACGATGCGCGCGCCGAGGAAATGCGCGCCTGGATGGTCCGCTATGGCCCGGCGCTGCGCCGCTATTTCGAGAAACGCGTCGGCCGCGCCGAGGCCGAGGACCTGGTGCAGGACGTCTTCGTCGCCATGCAGGTGCGAGGCAGCCTCGACGAGCCGGAGAAGGTCGACCGCTACCTCTTCCGCGTCGCCGCCCACATCCTGGCGCGGCGGCGCCAACGCCAGGGCTGGAACTGGTCGGCCCACGCCGAGCTCGACGAGGAGGGCGCCCCGCCCGACGAGATCTCGCCCGAGCGCATCCTGATCGCCAACGAGCGGCTCGCCCGCCTGATGACGGCGCTGAACGCGCTGCCGCCCCGCATGGCCGAGGCCTTCGTCCTGCACCGCTTCGACGAGATGACCTACGCCGAGATCGCGCGCCGCATGGGCGTCTCGGTCCGCACCGTCGAGAGCTTCATCGCCCGCGCCGTCACCCGCGTGGCCATCATGGTGGAGGGCGGCGCATGAGCGATCCGCGCATGACCCCCACCGCGGTCGAGGAAGCCGCCGGCGCCTGGTTCGCGCGCCGCCGCTCGGGCGCGATGACGCCCGCCGAGGCCAGGGCGCTGGAAGCCTGGCTCGCCGAAGACCCGCGCCATATGGAGGCCTTCCAGACCATCGAGCTCGCCTGGGCCGAGGTCGAGGACTTCCGCAGCGCGCCGGAGATTCTGGCGATCCGCGAACGGGCGAGAGGCCGCCGCTCCGGCGTCACCCGCGCCGCCGTCAGCCGCATGGCCGCCGCCTTCCTCGGCCTAGCGGTCATCGCCACGGGCGGCTACGGCCTGAAGGTCAGCGGGCTGATCGACCTGCACCGCTTCTCCAACCAGCAATACGCCACCCGCGTCGGCGAAAAGACCTCGGTCACCCTGCCCGACGGCTCGGTGGTGACGCTGAACACCGACACCGTCCTCCACACCGTCGCCTCGCGCGACAAGCGGCTCGTTTATCTCGACAAGGGCCAGGCCTTCTTCCGCGTCGCCCACGACACCGCCCACCCGTTCGAGGTCCACGCCGCCGGCCGCACCGTCACCGCGGTCGGCACCGCCTTCGACGTGCGCGTCGACCGCGGCAGGTTCGAAGTCACCCTGGTCGAGGGCAAGGTCCGCGTCTCCGCCCCGGTGCCCGCGCCCGCCGCCGCGCCCGCAAAACCCGGCGCCCCGCCGCCGGCCCCCGTGGAGCGCACGACCGAAATGCTGGCCGGCGACCAGCTGGTGGCCGTCAACGACAAGGAATGGACCCTCGAGCGCACCGACCCGATCAAGGAGACCGTCTGGCTGGTCGGGCGCCTGAAATTCGAAGGCGAGCCGCTGGGCCAGGTGGCCGAGGAATTCAACCGCTATTCCACGCGCAAGCTGGTCATCGCCGACCCGAAACTCGCCGCCAAGCCGATCAGCGGCACCTTCCGCGCCGACGACCAGGACGCCTTCGTCCAGGCGCTGGCGATCGCGCATATCGCGCGCGTGGATTTGGAAAACGATGAGGCCGTCCAGTTGGGGCGGCCTGAATAATGAAATTATTTTCGTAAGCGACGCAGGGTTTGTCCGATGCCCGGCCTGAAAGTTCATAGGAGGCAAGAAAGCTTCCAGAACAATCGGGGGGATTACGCGATGTCTACTCATCGTTCGAAGTTGTATGGCCGCCTGCTGTGCGGCGCCGCTGCGATCAGCCTGATGACCGCGGCCGCCGCGCACGCGGAAGAACAACAGACGCAATTCGACATCGCGCCCCAACCCTTGAGTTCGGCGCTGAACGAATTCGCCACGCAAAGCCGCATGGCGGTCCTGTTCACGCCGGAACTGACCGGCAGCCGCGTCTCGCAGGGCCTGTCGAAAACCGCCGATCCCGAAACCGCGCTCGCCATGATGCTGGAAGGCACGGACCTCAAGTGGCGCCGCAACGGCGACACCTTCATCATCCTGAGGGCTTCCGACCCCCAGTCGGGAAGCGCCGCGGGGGACGGCGCTGAAGGTACAGTCCAGGCGCTGATTGTCACGGCGCAAAAGCGCGAAGAGGACATTCAGGATGTTCCGATCGCGATTTCGGCCTTTACGCAGGAAGACCTGACGCGTTCGCAGGTGGCCGGCGGTCCGGACCTCGTCACCCAGGTCCCGAACTTCACCT
>CAMLKO010000048.1 GCA_946480495.1 uncultured Caulobacteraceae bacterium | reverse complement strand
GGCGCGGCGAGCGCGCTGGCGGCCGACATCGACAGCTTCTGCGAGGCGGCGATTGCGCTGAACGCGGCGGCGAACGGGGTGGAGATCGGCTTCACCGACGTCGATCTGCTGGACGAAGCGCCGCCGGCCGCCGACCTCATCCTCGCCGGCGACATCTGTTACGAAAAGCCGCTGGCCGCCCGCGTGATGGCCTGGCTCGAGGCGGCGCGCGCGCAGGGCTCCACGGTGCTGATCGGCGATCCGGGGCGCACCTACTTCCCGCGCGAAGGGCTGGTGAAGCTGGCCGAATACCAAGTGCCGACCACGCGCGAGCTGGAGGACATGGAGGTCAAGAAGACGGCGGTCTGGAGTTTGCCGTAAAGTAGGCGGAGCGTTGGGGGTGGAGGCGCGTGTGACAGAGTCCCAGAAGCAGTGCGGCGACTGCGCCATGTGCTGCAAGATCCTGGCGATCGACGCCATCGCCAAGCCGCGCCACACCATGTGCGGCCATTTCAAAAAGGGCGTCGGCTGCGGCATCTACGAGAGCCGCCCGCAGGCCTGCTCCCAGTTCGTCTGCGCCTGGCTGACGACGCCCGAGATGGACGCCAGCTGGCGGCCCGACCGCGCGCGCTTCATGATGTGGGGCGCGGGCCAGCTGATGATCGACGTCGACCCCGCCTATCCCGACGCCTGGAAGCGCGAACCCTACTATTCCAAGATCAAGCAGGCCTCCGACCGCCGCCGTCCGGGCGCGGTGGACGTGGTGGTGAGGAACGGCCGCGAGGTCGTCATCGTCTTCCCCGAAAAGGACATCAGCCTGGGCCCCGACCAGGGCCTGCCGATCCGCTCCGGCTACCGGCTGGGCCAGCCGTTCGCGGAGTATGTCAGCGGCTGAATTTGGCGCTAGGGTGCCGCTCCCCCAAGTGAGTGAGGCATCCCCCATGCGCCGCCGCACCTTCCTCGCAGCCCTGCCGGCCGCCGTCGCCACGCCGGCGCTCGCTCAGTTCACGCCGAACCGCCCTGACGTCCACGCGGGCGACCGGGTGACGGGCGCGAGCTTTGCGGTCCACTCGGCGGCCTGGGGCGTGCACGGCGCGGCGGCGACCGCGCATCCGCTGGCCACCGAGGTCGCCATCGACATGCTGCGCGCGGGCGGCTCGGCGGTGGATGCGGCGGTGGCGGCCAACGCCATGCTGGGCTTCCTGGAGCCGGTCAGCTGCGGCGTCGGCGGCGACTGCTTTGCGATGCTGTGGGACCCCCGCGCCGCCAAGGTGGTCGGGATCAACGGCTCGGGCCGCTCGCCGCGCGGGTTGTCGCTGGAGACGGTGCGCAGCCGCGCGAAGAACGGCCATGTCCCGCCCTACGGCGCTGTCGCCATCAGCGTGCCGGGCGCCGTCGACGCCTGGTGGAGCCTGCACCAGCGCTACGGCAAGCTCGCCTGGAAGGACCTGTTCGCCCCCGCCATCGCCCACGCGCAGGACGGCGTGCCGGTCGCCCAGACCATCGCCTACTACCTCGCCGCCAGCTTCCGGCGCTTCAACATGCCAAACCAGGGCATCGAGGAGGTCGAGAACTTCAACAAGGTCTGGGCGCCGGCCGGCCGCACGCCGGCCGAGGGCGAGGTGTTCAAGAACCCCTGGCTCGCCGACACCTACCGCCAGATCGCGCAGGGCGGCGGCCGGGCCTTCTACGAGGGCGAGATCGCCGACCGCATCGACGCCTACTTCAGGCGCATCGGCGGCTGGATGACCAAGGCCGACCTCGCCGCCCATCATTCGGAGTGGACTGAGCCGCTGGTCACCAACTATCGCGGCGTGGACGTCTATGGGCTTGGCCCCAACAGCCAGGGGCTTTCGACCCTGCAGCTCCTCAACATCGCCGAGCAGTTCGATCTCAAGGGGATGGGCTTCCAATCGGCCGCCTCGATCCACCACCAGGTCGAGGCCAAGCGCCTCGCCTTCGAGGACCGCGCCCGCTACTTCGCCGACCCGCAGTTCTCCAAGGTCCCGATCGATTGGCTGATCTCCAAGGACTACGCGAAGGAGCGCGCGAAGCTCGTCCGTCCCGACCGCATTCTCACCCCCGTCCATCCCGGCGAGGCCCCGAGCCACAGCGACACCACCTACTTCTGCACCGCCGACGCCGACGGGATGATGGTCTCGATCATCCAGTCCAACTATCGCGGCATGGGCTCGGGCCTGTCGCCGGACGGGCTCGGCTTCATGTTCCAGGACCGGGGCGAGCTCTTCAACCTGACCGACGGCCACCCCAACATCTACGCGCCCGGCAAGCGGCCCTTCCAGACCATCATCCCGGGCTTTGCGGTGAAGGACGGCGCGCCCTGGATGGCGTTCGGCGTCATGGGCGGGGACATGCAGCCGCAGGGCCAGGCGCAGATCATCATCGACCGCGTCGACTACGGCCTCGACGTGCAGGCCGCCGGCGACAGCCCGCGCTGGCATCACGAAGGCTCCTCCGAACCGACCGGCGAACCGCAGCAGGGCGTCGGCCTCCTGCGCCTCGAGACCGGCATACCCGACGCCACGAAGAAGAAGCTCGCCGCCCTCGGCTGGAAGCTCGGCGATCCCGACGGCGGCTTTGGCGGCTATCAGGCTATCGAGCGCTGGCCCGGCCGCTATGCTGCGGCGACCGAGATGCGCAAGGACGGCGTGGCGCTGGCTTACTGACGATGACACCCGAAGAGTTCAAACAGATCGCCATGAGCTTTCCCGGCGTCGAGGAGGGCCGCTCCTACGGCAAGCCGGCGTTCCTGGTGAACGGCAAGTTCCTGACCCGCGTGCGGCCGTCCGACGGCGCGGCGGTCTTCACCGGCGTCCACTTCGACGAACGCGAGATGCTGATGGAGTGCGAGCCGCAGACCTTCTTCTTCGTCGCCCACTACAAGGACTACCCCGCCGTCCTGGCGCGCCTGAAGACGCTGCACCCCGGCTCCTGCCGCAACTTCATCGAGCGCCGCTGGCGCGAAATCGCCCCGAAGAAGCTGGTCAAGGCCTACGACGCCGAACGAGACAGCCAGGCCGCGGCGGGCTAATCAGCGCCTCATGGCCTACCGCTCGCTCCGCGACTTCCTGGCGATGCTCGAACGCGAGGGCGAACTCGTGCGGGTGAAGGAGCCCGTCTCGACCGTCCTCGAGATGACCGAGATCGGCACGCGGCTGATCGCGGAAGGCGGCCCCGCGGTGCTGTTCGAAAAGCCGATCCGCGCCGACGGGCAGGTCTCGGACATCCCCTGCCTCATCAACCTGTTCGGGACGGTCAAGCGCGTGGCCATGGGCGTGACGCTGGGCGGCGAGAGCCGCACCACGGCGGGCGAACTGCGCGAGGTCGGCGAACTGCTGGCCTTTCTCAAGAGCCCCGAGCCGCCGCGCGACTTCAAGGACGCCATGGGCATGCTGCCGATCGCCCGGCAGGTGATGGCCATGCGCCCCTCGACCGTGAAGAAGGCGCCGGTGCAGGAGGTGGTGATTAAAGGGTCGGACATCGACCTGACCCGCCTGCCCGTCCAGACCTGCTGGCCCGGCGAGCCCGCGCCGCTGATCACCTGGCCGCTGGTGGTGACCAAGGGGCCGTCCACCGACCGCGAGGACGACTTCAACCTCGGCATCTACCGCATGCAGGTGCTGGGCAAGGACCGCGCCATCATGCGCTGGCTGGCCCACCGCGGCGGCGCCCAGCACTACGCCCGGCACAAGAAAGCCGGAAAGCGCGAGCCGCTGCCCGCCTGCGCGGTGATCGGGGCCGACCCCGGCACCATCCTGGCGGCCGTGACGCCGGTGCCGGACACGCTGTCGGAGTACCAGTTCGCCGGGCTGCTGCGCGGCGCGAAGGCGGAGCTCGTTCCGGCCAAGACCGTGCCGCTGATGGTCCCGGCCCAGGCCGAGATCGTCATCGAGGGCCACGTCCTGCTCGACGAGTACGAGGACGAAGGGCCCTACGGCGACCACACCGGCTACTACAATTCCGTCGAGAAGTTCCCGGTCTTCCAGGTCAGCGCCATCACCATGCGCAAGGACCCGATCTACCTGACCACCTACACCGGCCGCCCGCCCGACGAGCCGTCGGTGCTGGGCGAGGCGCTGAACGAGGTCTTCATCCCGCTGCTTCGCCAGCAGTTCCCGGAGATCGTCGACTTCTGGCTGCCGCCGGAGGGCTGCAGCTATCGCATCGCCGTGGTGTCGATGAAGAAGGCCTACCCCGGCCACGCCAAGCGCGTGATGATGGGCGTCTGGTCGTTCCTTCGCCAGTTCATGTACACCAAGTGGGTCATCGTCGTGGACGACGACATCGACGCCCGCGACTGGAAGGACGTCATGTGGGCCGTCTCGACGAAGATGGACCCGGCCCGCGACATCACCGTTATCGAACAGACCCCCATCGACTACCTCGACTTCGCCTCGCCCGAGAGCGGTCTGGGCTCCAAGATCGGGCTCGACGCCACCGACAAATGGCCGCCGGAGACCAAGCGCGAGTGGGGCAAGGAAATCCGCATGGACGCCGAGGTGGTGAAGACCGTCACCGAGAAGTGGCGGACGCTCGGCCTGCCGGGCGACGGCAGGCCGGTCTGGAAGTAGCGGCCCCGCGGGCCTAAGCTGCGCGGCAACCTCGGGGGAGGACGCTCATGGACACCACCGCTTCCGCACACGCCGCCGCGCTTTGGGCCGGGCTGCACATCATCCTGCTGCTGGTGCTGTCGGTGCTGGTCGTGCGGCTGCGCCAGAAGCACAAGATCGCGCTCGGCGACGAGGGCATCCCCGAGCTCGCCCGCGCCATCCGCGCCTTCGGCAACGCCACCGAGTACGTGCCGGCCGGCATCGGAGCGCTCGCGGTGCTGGCGGTCGCGGGCGCCGGGTCGCTGACCATCCACGTGATCGGGGTGATCCTGTTCGCCGGGCGGCTGCTGCATGCGCTCGGCCTCTCCAACAGCGGCGGCAACTCGCTCCCGCGCGCGGTCGGCATCACGCTGACCTGGATCGCCTACATCTTCGCCGCGGTGGCGCTGCTCTTCTCCGCGATTCCCTGAGACGGCTTGTCCCGCAAGCCCGCGCCCGTACATAAGACGGGATGGACGAGAACCTGTTGCACGACGTCGTCGGCGCGGCCCTGAAGGCGGGCGCCGACGCGGCCGAAGCCGTCTTCGCCGAACGCCGCGCCCTATCCCTGACCGTACGCATGGGCGACCTGGAAGAGGTCGAGCGCGAGGAGTCCCGCGACCTCGGCCTGCGGGTCTTCGTCGGACGCCGCCAGGCCGCCGTCTCCGGTTCGGACATCTCGAAGGACGCCCGCCAGAAGCTGGTCGAACGCGCCGTCGCGATGGCGCAGCTGGCGCCGGAGGACCCCTACGCCGGCTTCGCGCCGGAGGACCGGCTGGCGAGGGGCCCCTTCGGCGACCTTGAACTCTTCGACCCGACCGAGCCGTCGGCCGAAACCCTGGAGGAAAAGGCCCGCGCCGCCGAGGAAGCCGCCCGCGCCGTCGAAGGCGTGACCAACTCCGAAGGCGGCTCGGCGAGCTGGTCGTCCGGCCGCTGGCGGCTGGTCACCAGCGCCGGTTTCACCGGCCCGCACGAGGGCTCCAGCTTCTCGCTGTCGGCCGCGGCCATCGCGGGCGACGGCTCGACGATGGAGCGCGGCGGCGAGGGCCGGGCGGTGCGCTGGCAGAGCGACCTTCCCTCGGCCCAGTTCATCGGCTCGGAAGCCGGCCGCCGGGCGGTGCAGCGGCTGGGCGCGCGCAAGATCGCCTCGACCACCGCGCCGGTGATCTTCGAGAACCGGCTGGCCGCCTCCCTGCTCGGCCCGCTGATGGGCGCGATCTCCGGCCCGTCGGTCGCGCGCGGCGTCTCCTTCCTGAAGGACAGGCTCGGCCAGCCGGTGTTCGCGAAAGGCGTCAACATCGTCGACGACCCGCACAAGCCGCGCGGCCTGGGCTCCAGCCCCTTCGACGACGAGGGCGTGGCCAACGAGCTGCGGGTCATCATCGACGACGGCGTGCTGACCACCTGGCTGCTGAACAGCGCCTCGGCCCGGCAGCTGGGCATGGACACCACCGGCCACGCCGCCCGCGGGCTGGCCGGACCGCCGGGCGTCTCGACCTCCAACTTCACCCTGATGCCCGGCCAGAAGGACCAGGCCGGCCTGATGCGCGAGGCCGGCGCGGGCCTGCTGGTCACCTCGATGTTCGGCCCTTCGCTGAACGCCAACACCGGCGACTGGTCGGTGGGCTGCTCGGGCTTCTGGTTCGAGGGCGGCGAGCTGGCCTGGCCGGTCACCGAGATCACCGTCGCCGGCAACCTGCACGACATCTACGCCCGCCTCGTCCCCGGCTCCGACCTGGAGATCCGCGGTTCGACCAACGCCCCGTCGCTGCTGGTCGACGGCCTGGCCATCGCGGGCCGATGAACGATCTGGCGCTCATCGAGGACGCGGCCCGCGAGGTCGGCGAGATCGCCTGCAAGCTCCGCGACGAGGGCCTGAAGATCTGGTCCAAGGCCGGCGGCTCGCCCGTCACCAACGCCGACCTGCGCGTCGACCAGCTGCTGCGCGAACGCCTCGGCGCGGCGCGGCCCGATTACGGCTGGCTGTCGGAGGAGACCGCGGACGACGCCGCGCGGCTTTCGGTGCGCCGCCTCTTCGTCGTCGATCCCATCGACGGCACCGTCGCCTACATGAAGAACCGCCCCTGGTGGGCCGTCTCCATCGCGGTGGTCGAGGACGGCCGCCCCGTCGCCGGCGTCGTCCACGCGCCGACGCTGAAGGAGACCTACGCGGCGCAGAAGGGCGCGGGCGCGACGCTCAACGGCCTGGCGATCCAGGCCAGCGACGTCGCCGACATCGAGGACTGCGCCATGCTGGGCGACGCCCAGATGTTCCTCGACCCCCGCTGGCCGCGGGCCTGGCCGTCGATGAAGGTCGAGACGCGCAACTCCATCGCCTACCGCATGTGCCTGGTGGCGTCGGGCGCGTTCGACGCGGCCGTGGCGCTGTCGGCCAAGAACGAGTGGGACCTCGCGGCCGCCGACCTGATCTGCGAAGAGGCCGGCGCCCTTGTCACCGATCACCGGGGACGCGCGTTCATCTACAACGACCCCAACCCCCGTGCGCCCAGCCTGATCTGCGCCGCGCCCGCGCTGCACCCGCTCCTGATCGAGCGGGTGGACCATATCGAACTGCAGTAGAGGACACCCCCATGCCCGACGCGCGCCAGCTTCTCCACCTCGTCGTCGGCGGCGAGCTGAAGGAGGTCGGAGGGACCGAGTTCCGCGACCTCTCGAAACTGGAATTCGTCGGCGCCTTCCCCAACTACGAGGCCGCCAA
>CAMLKO010000047.1 GCA_946480495.1 uncultured Caulobacteraceae bacterium | reverse complement strand
AGGGGGCCGACGCCGTCGGGCGTGCCGGTGAAGATCAGATCGCCGGCCTGAAGCGCCCAGAGCTTGCCGGCCTCGGCGATGATCTCCTCCACGTTCCAGATCATGTCGGAGACCGTCGCGTCCTGCCGCACCTCGCCGTTCACCGACAGGCGGATGCGCCCCTGCGGCGGCGGGCCGTCGGCGCGGCGGATGGCGGAGACCGGCGCGCTATGGTCGAACCCCTTGGCCGCATCCCACGGCTGGCCCTTGTCCTTCGCGCTGGCCTGCAGGTCGCGACGGGTCAGGTCGACCCCGGCCGCATAGCCGAAGACCCTGCCGCCTTCGCCGATCGCAACCACCAGCTCGATCTCGTGGTGCAGGTTCGCCGTCGCGGGCGGATAGGGGACATCGCGGCCTGGCGGAACCACGGCGTCGGCGGGCTTGGAGAAGAAGAAGGGCGGTTCGCGGTCGTCGCCGCCCATCTCCGCGCGGTGGGCCGCATAGTTGCGCCCGACGCAGTAGATCCTGCGGACCGGAAAGACGGCGCCGGAGCCTTCCACGGGGACGACGGCGCGTTCGGCTGGGGGGATGGCGAACTCGGTCATGGAATGAGGTGCTACTCCAGATCGCGGCCCTGCTGAACTTTCTTTCACTTGGCGCGGCTGGCGGGAGGGGGCATGACGGCTGGGGCGCAAGAACGGCCGGGACCGCCATGCTGATCATCGAAAGCCTCACCCACATCTATCCGAACGGCGTCAAGGCGCTGGACGACGTGAGCCTCACCATCCAGGCGGGGATGTACGGGCTGCTGGGGCCGAACGGGGCGGGCAAGTCGACCCTCATGCGGACCGTCGCCACGCTGCAGGCGCCGAGCGCCGGCTACGTCCGCTTCGACGACATCGATGTGCTGAAGGAGCCGGAAAAGCTGCGCCGCATCCTGGGCTACCTGCCGCAGGATTTCGGCGTCTATCCGCGGGTGTCGGCCTACGACATGCTCGACCACATGGCGGTGCTGAAGGGCATCGCCGACCGCCGCGAGCGCAAGGAAACCGTCGAGGCGCTGCTCAACCAGGTGAACCTCTGGGCGGTGCGCAACAAGGCGCTGGCCGGCTTCTCCGGCGGCATGCGCCAGCGGTTCGGCATCGCCCAGGCGCTGATCGGCGACCCCCGCCTCATCATCGTCGACGAGCCCACCGCCGGCCTCGACCCGGAGGAGCGCAACCGCTTCCTGAACCTGCTGGCCGAGATCGGCGAGAACGTGGTGGTCATCCTCTCCACCCACATCGTCGAGGACGTCTCCGACCTCTGCCCGGCGATGGCCATCATCTCGGGCGGCCGCATCGTGCGCGAAGGCTCGCCCGCCGAGCTGGTCGAGCAGCTGCACGGCCGCATCTGGACCAAGACCATCGACAAGGCCGATCTCGAGGCCCACCGCGAGCGCTACGACATCATCTCCACGCGCCTGTTCGCCGGCCGCACGGTGATCCACGTGTTCAGCGAAACCGATCCGGGCGACGGCTTCAGTCCGGTGCGGGGCGGGCTGGAGGACGTCTACTTCTCCACCCTCAGCGGCATCCGGCGGGCGGCCTGACGCCGATGTTCCGCAAGATCGCGGCCTTCGAATTCCGCTACCAGCTGCGCCAGCCGGTGTTCTGGGTCGTGGCGATCGTCTTCTTCCTGCTGACCTTCGGCGCCGTCACCATCGAGCAGATCCGCGTCGGCGGCATCGGGCCCAACGACCACCGCAACGGCCCCTACGCGCTGGCGGTGATGCACCTGACCTTCACCCTCTTCTACATGTTCGTGACCACGGCGTTCGTGGCCAACGTGATCGTGAGGGACGACGAGACCGGCTACGGCCCGATCGTGCGGACCACCCGCATCAGCAAGTTCGACTACCTCTACGGCCGCTTCACCGGCGCGTTCGCGGCGGCGGCGGTTTCGTTCCTGGCCGTGCCGCTGGCGGTGATGGCGGGCTCGGTGATGCCCTGGCTCGATCCCGAGCAGCTCGGGCCGTTCAGCGCCTCGGCCTACCTCTACGCCTACTTCGTGCTGGCGCTGCCGGGACTGCTGTTCAGCGCCGCGCTCTTCTTCACGGTGGCGACCGTCACCCGCTCGATGCAGCTGACCTATGTGGCGGTGGTCGCCCTGATGGTCGTCTGGGTCATCGGCGGCATCACGCTGAGCAGGCCCGAGTACCAGCACTTCTCGGCGCTCGATCCGCTCGGCATCTCCATCCACGGCCTGATCACCAAGTACTGGACGGCGGCCGAGCGCAACACCCTGCTCCCGCCGCTGCAGGGGGCGCTGCTCTGGAACCGCATCGGCGTCGTCGCGGTGTCGCTGGCCCTGCTCGGCGGCGCCTTCGCCATCTTCCGCTTCGAGGCCTCCGAGCTGTCGGGCAAGCGGCGCAAGAGGGCCAGGCTCGCCGCCGCCGCCTCGCCCGAGATTCCGCCGCCCGCAGCGCTGCCCAGGCTGCCGGCGCCGCGCTTCGACCGCCACGCCGCGGTCGCCCAGCTCATCGCCCGCACGCGCCTCGACTTCGTCCAGGTGTTCAGGAGCCCGGCCTATTTCGTGCTGCTGGCGGTCGGCCTGTTCAACGCCGTCGGCGGGCTGTGGTTTGCGACCGACGCCACCACCTACGGCGGCGCGATCTTCCCGGTGACGCGGGTGCTGATCCCTGTGCTCAGCGGCACCTTCGGCCTGATCCCGATCATCGTCGCCACCTACTATTCGGGCGAGCTCGTCTGGCGCGAGCGCGAGCGAAAGACCCACGAGATCATCGACGCCGCGCCGGTCCCCGACTGGGCCTTCGTCCTGCCCAAGGCCGCCGCCATCTCGCTGGTGCTGGTTTCGACCCTGCTGGTCAGCGTCGGCGCCGCCGTCGCCGTGCAGGCGATGCACGGCTACACCCAGTTCGAGATCGGCAAGTACCTGGGCTGGTACGTGCTGCCCCAGTCGGTGGACTTCATCCTGCTGGCGGTGCTGGCCGTCTTCTTCCAGGTGCTCACCCCCCACAAGTTCCTGGGTTGGGGCCTGATGCTCGTCTACCTCGTGGCCACCATCACGCTGGGCAACCTGGGCTTCGAGCACAACCTCTACAACTACGGCGGAACGCCGTCGGTCCCGCTGTCGGACATGAACGGGCAGGGCAGGTTCTGGGTCGGGGCCTGGTGGTTCAGACTCTACTGGAGCGCCTTCGCCGTCATCCTGCTGGTGCTGTCGAGGGCGCTGTGGCGGCGCGGAACCGAGAGCCGGCTGCGCCCGCGCCTTCGCCGCCTGCCCAGGCGGCTGTGGGGTTCGGCCGGCGTCGTGGCGGGGGTCGCGCTGGCGGTGTTCGCGGCGTCGGGCGTCTTCATCTACGTCAACACCAACGTCTGGAACGAGTATCGCACCAGGCGCGGCGACGAGGCCTGGCAGGCGGACTTCGAGAAGGCGCTGCTGGCCTACGAGAAGGTCCCGCAGCCCAAGGCCGTCTCGATCAAGCTGGCCGTCGACATCTACCCGCACGACCCTCGGGTGGAGACGCGCGGGACCTACGTCATCGAGAACAAGACCGGCCAGCCGCTGCGCGAAATCCACCTGCTCTTCGCGCGCGACCTGAAGGTGCTGGGCCTGTCCATCGAGGGCGCGCGGCCCAAGCGGACCTACCCCCGCTTCAACTACCGCATCTTCACCTTCGACACGCCCATGCAGCCGGGCGAGCGCCGCACCCTGACCTTCACGACCGAGCTGGCGCGGCGCGGCTTTCGAAACAACAACAACACGCCCATCCGCGTCGTCGACAACGGCACCTTCATCGACAACAGCGACATCGCGCCCGGCATCGGCATGTCGCGCGACGGCCTGCTGAAGGACCGCGCCAAGCGCCGCAAGTACGGCCTGCCGCCGGAGCTGCGGATGCCCAAACTGGGCGACATCCCATCGCGGCAGGTGAACTACCTCACCCACTCGGCCGACTGGGTGACCGCCGACGTCACGGTCAGCACGGTCGCCGACCAGACGCCGATCGCTCCCGGCTACAAGGTGCTGGACGAAACCCGCGGGGGCCGCCGCATCGCCCGCTTCGTGACCGAAGCGCCGATCCTGCCGGGCTTTTCGATCCAGTCCGCGCGCTACGCCGAGAAGCACGAGCGCTACAAGGGCGTCGACCTGACCATCTATTACGACGCCCGCCACGCCTGGAACGTCGGCCGGATGCTGCGGTCGATGAAGCTGTCGCTGGACTACGACCAGGCCAACTTCAGCCCCTACCAGTTCCGCCAGCTGCGCTTTCTGGAGTTCCCGGACTACGCCCAGTTCGCCCAGTCGTTCGCCAACACCATCCCCTGGTCTGAAGGCCTCGGCTTCATCGCCGACTTCCATGATCCGTCGAAGATCGACCTGGTCACCTACGTCGGCGCGCACGAGATCGGCCACCAGTGGTGGGCCCACCAGGTGATCGGCGCCGACCAGCAGGGCTCGACGATGCTGTCGGAGACGCTGGCCCAGTACTCGGCGCTGATGGTGATGAAGCACCTCTACGGCGAGGACATGATCCGCAAGTTCCTGAAGTTCGAGCTCGACCGCTATCTGAGCGCGCGCGGCGGCGAGGTGGTGGAGGAGGAGCCGCTGGCACGGGTGGAGAACCAACAATACATCCACTACCGCAAGGGCTCGCTGGTCATGTACCGGCTGCAGGACGAGATCGGGGAGGACGCCGTCAACCGGGCGCTTCGGCGGTTCCTGGCGGACCATGCCTTCAAGGGCGCGCCCTATCCGAACTCCGAGGACCTGATCGCCGACTTCCGCGCCGAGGCCCCGGCCGACAAGCAGCAGCTGATCACCGACCTGTTCGAGAAGATCACCCTCTACGACGTGAAGGCGACGAACCTGTCGGTGAGGAAGCGCCCGGACGGCCGTTTCGACGTGAGGCTGACGGTTGAGGCGAAGAAGCTCTACGCCGACGGCCACGGCAAGGAGACGCAGGCGCCGCTGAACGAGGTGATGGATGTCGGTCTCTTCACCGCCATGCCGGGCGAGAAGGGCTTTACGCCCAAGAGCGTCATCGCCTTCCAGCGCATGCCGATCCGCTCGGGCCGCCGGACGCTGAGCTTCGTCACCGCCACCGCGCCGAAGTTCGGCGGCGCCGATCCCTACAACAAGCTGATCGACCGCAACTCCGACGACAACGTCGCGCGCGCCGAATAGCTAAAGCAGGCCAAGGCCGGCCAGCGCGGGCCTCAGGCCGGCGGGGTCGGTGAAGTGGTGGACGTGGAAGCCCAGCGCCTGCGCCGCCTCCACATTGGGCCAAAAGTCGTCGACGAACACCAGCTCGCCGGGCGCCATCCCCGCCCGTTCGCAGGCGATCTCGAAGACGCGCGCGTCGGGCTTGGCGACGCCGATCTCGCCGGAGACCACCACATCGCGCAGATGCCCGAACGCCGGCGTCAGCACCCGGATCGCCGGCCACTTGGACGCCGGCATGTTGGTCAGGCCGAACATCGGGACGTTCCGCGCGGCCAGCTCGCCCATGACGGCTTCGGTGTGGGCGATCGGCGGTCCCACCATGTCGAGAAACCGCTCGTCCCAGGCGCGGATCGCCGCCTCGTGGTGCGGGTGTTCGGCGATCAGCGGCTCGGCGTTTTCGGCGAAGGGCACGCCGAGGTCATGGCGGTGATGCCAGGCGGGCGTGCAGACGCGCGTGAGGAACTCATCGCACGCGGCGGGATCGGGAAAGAGCTGGGAATAGAGCCGGCGGGGATTCCAGCCGACGATCACATTGCCGACGTCCCACAGGACGCCGCGCGGCATCATCAGCCTTGCTTGGCCTTGAAGCGCGGGTCGGTCTTGTTGATCACGTAGATCCGGCCCTTGCGGCGCACGAGCTTGCAGTCGCGGTGGCGGCTCTTCAGCGACTTCAGCGAGCTTCTGACCTTCATGACCTGACTCAAATCTTCGTGCGGCGACAGCCGGTTGTTCCGGAGCGCGCGGGTATATGGGGGAGGGGGCGGGAAGTCAATTCCGCGCCATTGCGCGTCACTTAACGCGACAGAAAGGCCGATTGACGGACAACGCGCCTCCTGCACTTAGATGCGTCGTCTGTTTGGTAGGGGACTGTTGGTGTCGATTTTCCAGAAGGCCCAGGCGGCGCTGCGCCGCATGCCCAACTGGCTGGCTGACGCCCTGATCGGCCTGGCCTCGGCGCTGACGGCCATCACCGTGGCGGAAGCTGCGCTGCCCAACAGGCCGGCCGCTCCGGAAGCCGCCCAGGTCGCCGACCTGCGCCCCGCGCAAGAGCCCACGGCCGCGTCGCCTGCGGAGCAGCCTGTCGCCGAGACCGTTTCCGCCCCCGCGATCGCGTTTGGCCGGCCGGTCGACGGCTATCCGGTCATCTCCCCCTTCGGCGTGCGCCAGCTGCCCTGGGAAGGCGCCGGCCGCCTGCACGCGGGCGTCGATATCGCCGCGCCCTACGGCACGCCCGTCTTCGCGGTGGCCGATGCCGTCGTCGTCAGCGCCGGCGTGAACGGCGGCTACGGACGGTTCGTCGAGCTTCGCCACGCGGGCGGGCTGACGTCCATCTACGCCCACCTGTCGACCTGGTCCGCGCGGCTGAAGCCGGGGGCCTACGTCTCGGCGGGCGAGCAGATCGCCCAGGTCGGCAGCACGGGCTCGTCGACCGGCGCCCACCTGCACTTCGAAATCCGCGACAACGCCCACCGTCCGCTGAACCCCGAGTTCTTCGTGAACCGCGAGTTCGCCAGCCTGGACGAGCTTCCGATCGCCCAGGCCGCCCATGTCTCGGGCCACGTCCGCATCGCCTACGTCTCCTACATTCCGCCCAGCAAGCGTGGACGGACGGGGGCCAAAGCGACGCGCACCGCCGGCCCCGACGCCTCGGGCGTGATCCGCCAGCGGCTGGCCTCCGGCGCCGAGGTCGTGCATCTGAGCCCATCGCGCGAAGACGCCAGCTGGCGCGGCGATTCCGGCGCCCAGGCGCTGGAGACCCTTCCGGGGTGGCCTTCGCGCGGGGGCTAAGCGCGCAACCACACTTCACGCGACCCGTTGCGTAGTTGTGATTGAAGCTTTCACCCGACGCTCATTAGCCTAGCGCCTATGCCTGCCCGTTCGCGCATAGACCGCCGCACCTTCATCGCGCTCGTGCTTGCCGGCTGCGCGGATTCCACGCGCCAGATGCCGCCGGTGATCACCACGCCGACGCATGCCCCGCCGCCCGCCGCACCCCCGCCGCCGCCTGCGCCGCCGGTCGCCGACAACGGCTTCGAGGCCTGGCTGGCGAGCTACCGGGTCAAGGCGCTGGGCGCCGGACTTTCGGCGGGCCTGCTCGACCGCGAGCTGTCGGGCCTGACCCCCAACCCGAAGATCGCCTCGCTCGACAGCGGCCAGCCGGAGTTCGCCAAGCCGGTCAGCGACTACATCAAGGGCGTGCTGTCGGACGCGCGCATCGCCAGGGGCCGCGCCTACGA
>CAMLKO010000046.1 GCA_946480495.1 uncultured Caulobacteraceae bacterium | reverse complement strand
GTCGACGTCGCCGGTCTGGTGCGCGGCGCCTCGAAGGGCGAGGGGCTGGGCAACCAGTTCCTGGCCAACATCCGCGACTGCGACGCGGTGGCCTTCGTCGCCCGCTGCTTCGAGGACGACGACATCACCCACGTGGAGGGCCGGATCGACCCGCTGTCGGACCTCGACATCATCGAGACCGAGCTGATGCTGGCCGACCTCGAGAGCCTCGAAAAGCGCGTGCCGAACCTGGAGAAGCGCGCACGCGCCGGATCGGACAAGGAAAGCGCCAACACCCTGCGCCTCGTGAACCTGGCGCTGGAGCAGCTGAACGCCGGCCGCCCCGCCCGCGCCGCCAAGGTGTCGAAGGAGGACGAGAAGGCCTGGCACATGCTCCAGCTGCTGACCTCGCTGCCGGCGCTCTACGTCTGCAACGTCGATGAGAACTCGGCCGGGACCGGCAACGCGCTCTCAGAACGGGTGGCCGAACGCGCCGCGCGCGACAACGCCAAGGCCGTCGTCATCTCCGCCAAGATCGAGAGCGAGATCGCCATGCTCGATCCCGACGAGCGGGCCGAGTTCCTGGAGACGCTGGACCTGCACGAGCCGGGCCTCAACCGCCTGATCCACGAGGCCTATGCGCTGCTTGGCCTGCAGACCTACTTCACGGTCGGACCCAAGGAGGCGCGCGCCTGGACGATCCACGTGGGCGACACCGCCCCGCAGTCGGCCGGCGAGATCCACACCGACTTCGAGAAGGGCTTCATCCGCGCCGAGACCATCGCCTACGACGACTATGTCCGTCTGAACGGCGAACAGGGCGCGAAGGAAGCCGGCAAGATGCGCCAGGAAGGCAAGGAGTACGTCGTCCAGGACGGCGACGTGATGCACTTCCGCTTCAACGTCTGATAGCGTGGCCCCCATGGGCGAACAGATCACGCTGAAGAGCGGCTTCGACGGCTTCGAACTCGGCGCCTACCACGTGCAACCGCCTGACGCGCGCCGGGGCGGGCTGGTGCTCGTGCAGGAGATTTTCGGCGTCACCGACCACATCCGCGAGCTTTGCGACAGCTTCGCGCAGGACGGTTACGAGGTGATCGCGCCGTCCTTCTACGACCGGCTCGAGCGCGGGTTCGAGGCCGAGCACGACGCGGCCGGGATCGGCAAGGGCGTCGAATACTCGAAGAACACCCCGTGGGAGCAGGTCCAGGGCGACCTGCAGGCGGCGATCGATGCGCTGGCGCCGCCCGTGTTCGTCACCGGCTTCTGCTGGGGCGGGGCGGTGACGTGGCTGGCGGCCTGCCGCTGCGAGGGCGTGGCGGCGGCGGCCGGCTACTACGGCCGGCGCATCGTCGAGATGATGGACGAAGAGCCGAAGTGCCCGACCATCCTCCATTTCGGCCGCCACGACGCCAGCATCCCGATGGAAGTCGTGGAGCGGATCATCGAGGCGCACCCCGAAGTGCCGGTCTACATCTACGACGCCGGGCACGGCTTCGTGTCCGACCGGCGGGCCGACTACAACGCCGACTGCGCGCGGCTGGCGCGGCTTCGCACCTTGCAGCTCTTCACCCGCTCGGGCGGGTCGAAAGGCGAAGTCTAGGCTTCCGGGACCTCGATCAGCGGGCGCACGGCCGGGTCGCGCTCGATCTGGCGGACCAGCAGGATCTGCGCCACCAGGATGCCGATGCCGGCCGCGTAGCCGGAGAAGACCCCGGCCGGATAGCGGCCGCCGTGCGCGACGTCGGCGACCTGCCAGTAGATGAAGCCCGCCATCGCCACGAGCACGCCGATGCCGGTCAGGACCGAGATGACGCTCTGGCCAAAGCCCGACATGTAGCTCAGCCACACATAGCGCGAGAGCCCGCGGCGCACCGGCGTGATCAGCAGCGGGAGCAGCCACGACAGCAGCAGGAAGCTGACCGGCATGAAGATGGTGCGCGTCAGCTTCAGCTCGTCTTCGCCCGGCAGGGTGCGCCACGCATAGATCACCGCGCCCGCGTAGATCAGGCTCGCCGCCGCGAATGTGGACATCTGCATGCGGCGGAAGTTTCGCCAGGACGCGGTGTGCACCATCGCGCCAACATAGGCGCCCCCCGTGGCGGATAAAGGGCGGCCCTAGCGCAGAACGCGCCCGGCCACCGCGTCGAGCCTCGCCACCATCGCCGGATCGCGCGCCTCGGGGGCCGTCGCCAGCGCGAAGTCCAGGCAGGTGTCGATGGGCGAGGCCTCGCGCGCGTCGGGCAGCGAATGGGCGAGGCGCCGGACCAGCTCGCGGGCCTTGTCGGCGTTGGCCATCAGGACGGCGAGCGCGTTGGGCACATCGACGTCCGGCTCCTCCTCGTGCCAGCAGTCGTAGTCGGTGACCATGCCGATGGAGGCGTAGGGCAGCTCCGCCTCGCGCGCGAGCTTGGCCTCGGGCATGGCGGTCATGCCGATCACCGAGCAGCCCCACGACCGGTAGAGCCGGCTCTCGGCGAGGCTCGAGAACTGGGGGCCCTCCATGGCGAGGTAGGTCCCGCCTTCCACCACCGGCGCGCCCGCCGCTCGCGCGGCGGCCGCGGCGAACCCGGAGAGCCGCTCGCAGACCGGCCGGGCCATCGACACGTGCGCCACGAAGCCCGGCCCGAAGAAGCTCTTCTCGCGGGCGAAGGTGCGGTCGATGAACTGGTCGACGACGACGAAGGTCCCCGGCGGCAGGTCGGGCTGCAGCGACCCGACCGCCGAGAGCGAGATCACGTCGGTGCAGCCGGCGCGCTTGAGCACGTCGATGTTGGCGCGCGCGTTCACCGCGGTCGGCGGGATGCGGTGGCCGCGGCCATGCCTTGGAAGGAAAACGAGCCGCACCTTGCCGATGCGGCCCGTCAGAAGTTCGTCGGAAGGCTCGCCGAAGGGGCTGTCGACCCGGATCCGCTCGCGGTCCTCCAGGTCCTCGATGTCATAGAGGCCAGACCCGCCGATCACGCCGAGGGTCCAGCCGGCCATGACGCCTCCTAATGGGACTCGTTGCGCCAGACCCGGCGATAGCTGGCGTAGAGCAGGCCCGCGAACAGCACGAGGTAGATCAGCACCGCAAAGCCCATCTGCTTGCGGTCCTCCATCTTCGGCTCGGCGGCCCACATCAGGAAGGCCGAGACGTCCTTGGCCTGCTGGTCCAGCGTGGACGGAGAGCCGTCGTCGAAGGTGACCTTGCCGGCCGCCAGCGGCGGCGGCATGGCGATGAAGCCGCCCGGCGGCACGTGGTGGGGATCGCCCGTCCAGGCCGACGACACGTCGCCCGCCATGTAGGGGTTGTAGTAGCGGCCCGCCGGCACGTTCAGCCCGGCCGGCGGCGTCACGAAGCCGGTCAGCAGCGAATAGATGTAGGCCGGTCCGCCGTGGCGCGCCTTGGCGATCACCGACAGGTCGGGCGGCAGCGCGCCGCCGTTGCTGGCCCGCGCCGCGGCCTCGTTCGGGAACGGCGAGGGGAAGCGGTCGGCCGACGTGCCGGGACGCTGGATCGTGTCGCCCGTCTCGGAGTCGATGTCGGAGATCTGGTAGTCGGCCGCGATCGTCTTCACGACCGGGTTGTCGTTCGGGTTCGCGTACTTCGGATCGTAGAACGGCCCGCCCTTCTGGCCCAGGTTGCGGAAGCTCAGCAGGTTCATCGCGTGGCAGGCCGAGCAGACCTCCCGATAGACCTTGTAGCCGCGCTGCAGCTGCGCCTGGTCGAACTTGCCGAACGGACCGGCGAACGAGAACTCGACCTCGCGCGGATGCTCGGCCCCGCCGGAAGCGAAGGCGGGGGCGGCCACGAGCATCAGCGCCGCCGCGAGAACGGAGACTTTGCGGAGCATGCGGCTCAACCCTTCTGTTCGGGAGCGGCGACCGCTTCGGCCGGGGCCGAGGCGGGGTGGGACAGGGCCGGGGTGGCGATGGTTTCCGGCACCGGCAGCGGCTTCTCGAAGAGGCCCAGCAGCGGCAGGATCACCAGGAAGAAGACGAAGTAGTAGAGCGAGGCCGCCCGCGACAACCACACGAAGCTGTTCAGGTCGTAGCCCGTCAGCGTGACCGTGGTCAGCCCCGGGATCACCTGATCGGAGGGCAGCTTGGCGCCGCAGAAGCCCAGGATGATGCAGACCACAAGAAAGATGACGAAATAGACCTTCGCCATCGGGCGGTAGCGCATCGAGCGCACCTTCGAGGTGTCGAGCCAGGGCAGCGCAAAGAGGCAGGCGATGGCGCCGAACATGGCCAGCACGCCCATCAGCTTGTCCGGGATGGCCCGCAGGATCGCGTAGAAGGGCAGGAAGTACCACTCCGGCACGATGTGCTGCGGCGTCACCAGCGGGTTGGCCGGGATGTAGTTGTCGGCGTGGCCCAGCGCGTCGGGCATGAAGAAGACGAACACCGCGAACATGATCAGGAAGAGGACCATGGCGAACCCGTCCTTCACCGTCGCGTACGGGGTGAAGGGCAGCACGTCGGCCTTGGACTTGGGATCGACGCCGGTCGGGTTGTTCTGGCCCGTCACGTGCAGCGCCCAGACGTGCAGCACGACCACGCCGGCGATCATGAACGGCAGCAGGTAGTGCAGCGAGAAGAAGCGGTTCAGCGTCGGGTTATCGACCGCGAACCCGCCCCACAGCAGCGTGGTGATGGTCTGGCCCACGATCGGGAAGGCGCCCAGCAGGTTGGTGATCACCACCGCCCCGTGGAAGCTCATCTGACCCCAGGGCAGCACGTAGCCCATGAAGGCCGTGGCCATCATCAGCAGGTAGATCACGCAGCCCAGCAGCCACAGCACCTCGCGCGGCGCCTTGTAGGAGCCGTAGTAGAGGCTCCTCAGCATGTGGATGTAGACCGCGATGAAGAACATCGAGGCCCCGTTGGCGTGGGTGTAGCGCAGCAGCCAGCCGTAGTTCACGTCGCGCATGATGTGCTCGACGGAGACGAAGGCCTCCTTGGCGTTGGGCGTGTAGTGCATCGCCAGCACGATGCCGGTGACGATCTGCACGCCCAGCATCAGCGAAAGGATGCCGCCGAAGGTCCACCAGTAATTGAGGTTCCGCGGCGTCGGATAGTCCACGAAGGTGTCGTGGCTCAGCCGCAGGATCGGCAGCCGCGCATCGAGCCAGCGGGTGAAGCCGTTCTTGGGTTCGTAGGTCGAATGTCCGCTCATGATCAGCCGACCTTAACTTTGGTGTCCGAAAGGAATTCGTAGTCGGGCAGCACCAGGTTCTTCGGCGCCGGACCCTTACGGATGCGTCCGGACGTGTCGTAGACCGAGCCGTGGCAGGGGCAGAACCAGCCGCCGTACTCGCCGCCGCCGAAGGTCGGCACGCAGCCCAGGTGCGTGCACGAGCCGATCAGGATCAGCCACTGCGGCTTGCCGGGCTTGTGGCGGGCCTCGTCCGGCTGCGGGTCCTTCATCGGCGCGTTGTCGGCCTTCACCGCCGCCTCGATCTCCGAGGGCGTGCGGTTGCGGATGAAGAGCGGCTTGCCGCGCCAGTTGATCGTCACCTGCTGGCCGACGGCGACCTTGGTCAGGTCGAACTCGACGGAGGCCAGCGCCAGCGTGTCCGCCGACGGCGCGAACTGGCCGATCAGCGGCCACAGGGTCACCAGACCCGCGCCCGCGGCGCCCGCTACGGCGGCGATATGGATGAAATCGCGGCGGCTGGGGTCGTCCCCGGCGCCGGTATGGGTCGTTGCGTCCGCGGCGGTGTTGGCCACCTTGAGATCACCCCTTCATAAACAGCAGCGCCCTCACGGGCGCGGCCTCAAACGAGCGGAAAGGCGCGGGACAGCTTTCGCGTCCCATAGGCTGCGCCACCCCGTGGCGGTCGCCTTAAAATGCGTCTCGCCCTTTTTCAACCGGCCTTTGGACAAAACCTCAGCTGCAGGCGGGCTTTCCATGACAGGCGGCTTGATCGTAATCAAGGCGCGCCGGACAGGCGGACGCGATCACGCGGCCGTTTCACCCCTTGTGGTCCGGAAGAAGCGCCGTGTTGGACATGCCCGAAGCCTCCGTCATCGAAACCCGCAAGGAAACGGCGCGCCTGTGGTTCGAATCCCTGCGCGACCGCATCTGCGCCGCCTTCGAGGCGCTGGAGGACGAGGCGCCGCCGGCCCTCTACGAGGGCGAGCCCGGCCGGTTCGTCCGCACGCCGTGGGAGCGCGCGGGCGGCGGCGGCGGGGTGATGAGCCTGATGCACGGCCGCTTCTTCGAGAAGGTCGGCGTGCACACCTCCTCGGTCTTCGGGACCTTCACGCCGGAGATGCAGAAGAACATTCCCGGCGCGGATGAAGACCCGCGCTTCTTCGCCACCGGCATCTCGCTGATCGCCCACATGCGCAGCCCCCGCGTGCCGGCGGTGCACATGAACACCCGCTTCATCGTGACCACGAAGAGCTGGTTCGGCGGCGGCGGCGACCTCACCCCGCTGCTGGCCTACCAGCGCGAGCAGGACTTCCCCGACGCGGTCGCCTTCCACGCCGCGATGAAGGCCGCCTGCGACGCCCACGACCCCGACTGGCACGCCAAGTACAAGCAATGGTGCGACGAGTACTTCTTCCTGCCGCACCGCAACGAGCCGCGCGGCGTCGGCGGCATCTTCTACGACCACCACGACAGCGGCGACTGGGACCGCGACTTCGCCTTCACCCGGGACGTGGGCGAGGCCTTCCTCGACATCTATCCGAAGATCGCGGCCGGCCGCATGTACGAGCCCTGGACCGAGGCCGAGCGCGAGGAGCAGCTGATCCGCCGCGGCCGCTACGTGGAGTTCAACCTCCTCTACGACCGCGGCACCACCTTCGGCCTGAAGACCGGCGGCAACGTCGACTCGATCCTCAGCTCCATGCCGCCGGTGGTGAAGTGGCCGTGAGTTGAGGCTATAAGACGCCCTCAAGGAGAGCCGTCATGAGAATCGCCAAATGGGGGAACAGCCTCGCCGTCCGGCTACCCGCCGCACTCGTAAGAGCGCGAGGCTTGAAGGAAGGCGACGAAGTTCAGATCACCATCACCAAGGCGCCGGCCCCACTCGACGAGGCCGCGCGTCTTAAGGCGCTCAAGGAGCTTCGCAAATTTCGCGGATTAATCCCCGCCGATTTCAAGTTCGACCGCGAAGAGGTCCACGAACGCGGCGCCAAATAGCGCGCGATCTCCCTTCCCCCTGGATGGGGGAAGGGTCGGGGATGGGGGTGGAAGCGGTTCAGGATGGAACGCTCACACCAGCACCTCACCCTCATCGTCGGACTTGTTCCGACGACCTATGAACACAGTCCTTTCAGGCAAGCTCACACGCAGGGGTCCTCGGAACGAGCCCGAGGATGACGAGCTAGTGATTGAGGCGGAGCGAGGCGGATAGCGCCCCACCCCCATCCCAACCCTTCCCCCATCCAGGGGGAAGGGCTCTTTAGTAAGCCATCCCCTGGGCCACCGCCTTCAGGCGTTCGACGATGGAGAGCTTGTCGTCGATGAAGTCGTTTTCGACCCACCAGCTTTCGACCTCGCGCATCACCTCG
>CAMLKO010000045.1 GCA_946480495.1 uncultured Caulobacteraceae bacterium | reverse complement strand
CGCAGACGATCACGCAGGCTTATCGCCCTCTCCCGTGCTTCTATGTGGGAAGGACAATCGGTCATCGCCCGTCACGCCGTTCCGACGAGGCCGGCTGTGGCGCTGCCGGTCAGGGGGTTGTCGAGGAGGGCGGCGAGCGCGGGGTCGGGCCGGGGCGGGGCCTCGGCGGTGTCGGCGGCCAGCGCCACGGCGACGCCGAGCAGGGCGGCGCGGGCGCGGCGGTCGGGGATGCGGCTGTAGATCTCCAGCAGCTCGACCGCGCCGGGGGTGACCAGGACGGCCGGGGCGATGGGCTCGGGCGCGCCGCCGGCGTCCTCGCCGAGCAGCCAGGAGACCGGGCAGTCGAGTTTGGCGGCGATCTTGACCAGCACCGAGGCCGAGACGCGGTTGACGCCGCGCTCGTACTTCTGGACCTGCTGGAAGGTCAGGCCGAGCGCGGCGGCGAGAACCGCCTGGGTGATCCCCAGCGCCTTGCGGCGCAGGCGGATGCGGGCGCCGACATCGATGTCGACGGGCTCGGGGCCGTGCTTGCTCATGGGGTGGGCTCCTTGGGGTTGGAGGTGATCAGGTCGATCAGCGCTTCGATGAGCTTTCCGCGGGCCCATTCGTGCATCCAGCCTGGCGTCAGGCGATCGAAGCAGGCCACGCTGTAGCGTTTCTTCCAGACATGGCGGGCCGCTTCAGCCGCGTGCCGCGAGCAAGGGCCTCCGAGCCCGAAGCGGATGGCGGATGCGCACGAAGAAAGCATGTCGATGAGGTGGTCGGTGGGGTAGGCGTCGTCCGGGTTCAGCCGGTCACAGGCGTCATGGACGGTTTGCGCGCGGGCGATGAGGTCCGCCGCGTCGGTGGCGGCCAGCATTTCCCTCGCCAGCGTCAGGACCTCTTCCGCAGCGGCGTGGTCGCAAGCGCGCCCAGTCGCGTTCGCGATGGTCTCAGCGATGTGTTTGCGTTCCTCGACTTCCAAGACGAGCTGCCGAACGAACGACACGAGGACGTCGGTGCGCTCCAGTCGCCTGTCGAAGCAGAAGCCGATCTCTTCGCACAGAATCTGGACCGGGCCTTTCGGGTCGGGTTCGCGCAAACCCATCACGCCACCGCCTCGGGCTGGGGTTCGTCGTCGGCGCCGGCGAGGCGGCGCAGGAAGCCGGGGATCTCGGCGTCGTCGCCGGGGGCGAGCTCGTAGTCCTCGGGGGGCTCGGCCGGGTCGGCGGGCGCGCCGCCTTCGCCGCTGTCGTCGTCGTCATCGGCGGCGTCGGGGTCGTCGGCCGGCGCGCCGAGGTCGCCGTCGAGGTCGCCGTCGAGGATGCCCTGGGCGATGGCGCGGGCGCCGTCCTCGCTCCAGTCGTAGTCCTCGTGGGGATAGGCCGTTTCCTCGTCGCGCAGGTATTGGGCGAGGCCGCGCTCGGCGTCGATGGCCGCCTTGTCGGGGGCCAGGGTCTCGTCGGCGGCGCGCAGGTGGGCCGCGATCTGCTCGACGAAGGCCTCGCGCGGCGGCGCGTCGGGATCTCGCGGGAAGGGTTTCTCGGCCGGGGTGGCGAGGCCGTTGGTGGCGTTGAGGATGGCGACGATCAGGCGGTTGCGCGGCGCGATGACGGTGACGTCTTCGTTCCAGCCGGCGCATTCCATGACGACCACGCCCGCGCAGTCGACCACCTCGCCGTCGTCGTCGGCGAACCACGGCAGGTTGGCCTGCACCTCGCCGAACAGGTCGGCGATCCTGGGCGTCATGGCGACGGCGGCGTCCTCGCGTAGTACGGCCTCGAAGGCGGCGATGCGGTGGATGCGCTCGACGGCGGCGCGGATGGCGAGGGCCTTGGCTTCCGTCGCGGCCTTGGCCTGGTTGTCGCGTTTGACCTGGTCGGCGAGGCGGTCGAGCTTGGCCTGCTCGATCTTCTGGCGGACCTCATCGGTGAGTGTGAAGTCGCCGTTGAGGAGGCCGGTGGCCCAGGCGTCCGGATAAAGCGTATAGCCTTCGCCAAGCACCTCGGCACGCAGGGCCATGATGTGGGCTTGCCGGGTGGCGGTGTCGGCAAGATCGCCAAACTTGAGGCGGAACTGCTCGGGGCCGGGGCCATAGTCGATCAGCCGGACATAGGAAAAGCCTGTCGCGACATTGTCCTGGTAGTGCTCGTAGGGTCCGAGGATCATTCCGGGCCGGGTGCGCAGCTTGCGGCAGTCGATGGCTGCCGCTTCGTCGGTGTCGTCGGGCGTCTGGCAGAAGACCGGGCCGGTGATGCGGTCTTCGTGCTGCGCCGCGCTCGCCTCGGCGATCTCGGCGAGGAACAGCCACTCGGCCGGGGTGATGTCCTCGCGCAGGGTCGGCTGGGCGGCGAGGAAGCGCCGCGCGTCCTCGATGGTGAGCTTGCCGGCCTCGAGCTCGATCTGCTTGATGGGCGGCAGCTCGAGCAGCTGCAGGCGCTGCTGCACCAGGCGCTGGGTGAAATTTATCTTCTCGGCGATGGTCGCCGTGGTGAAGCCGAACTCCTCGATCAGCCGCTTGAAGCCGCGGGCCTCCTCGAGCGGCTTGAGGTCGCGGCGCTGCAGGTTCTCGATCAGGGCGATGCGGACGTGGGCGGCGTCGTCGAGGTCCATGACCTTGCAGGGGATGGCCTGGTCGGCCGGCCACTGGCCGCGCGCGATGAGCAGGCCGATGGCGCGCCAGCGGCGCTCGCCGGCGACCAGGCGGTAGACCCACGTGGGCTGGAGGACTTCGATAGCGGTATCGGGGCGGCGCACGACCAGGTTCTCCAGCAGGCCGTCGGCGAGGATCGAGCCGGCCAGCTCCTCGAGGCTTTCGGCGTCGAAGTCGGCGCGCGGGTTGAGGGGATCGGCGGCGATCTCGTCGTGCCGCAGCATGTCGTAGCCGTCGGGGAGGTCGCCGAAGGTCGTTTGGACGGCTGGCCCGTTCTCGGCGCGATCGAGGGCGGCGACGGCGGCGCGGCCGTCGTCGGTGATCCACAGCTCGCAATCGGTGCGCAGCAGGTGCGGCTGGCGGCTGATGAGTCCGTCGGCTTCCAGCGACTTCAGCGACTTGCTGACGTTGGACTGGTCGCGGTCGATGGCCTTGGCGAGCGCGGTGACGGTTTCGGGGGGCGTCAAGTCGGCGAGCGCGCGCAGCAGCGAGGCGTTTTGCAGGATCAGGGGCGTCAGGGTGGTCATCGGGTGTCCTTTGGGCGCGAGGCGAACGGCGTTCGCGTCGCGGGGGTGAGGTGGGTCAGGGCTTGGCGCGTTCGGCGCGCTTCAGGGCGGCGCGGGCGAGGCGGGCGTGAGCCTCGATCGCCGCCAGCCGGTCGATGGCCTGGCGGCGCATGCGCACCGTGGTGAAGGTCGAGGCGAAGGTGGCCTGCAGGCGGCTGGCCTCGACGGCGAGGTCGGCGAAGGCGTGGCGGGCGGCCTCGGGCAGGGCGCAGGTGGCGGTGTCGGCGAGCTGCTCCGGATTCAGCGCGAGCGGCATGCGCTGGGCGCGGCGGAGCGTGCGCAGCTCGACGACGGCGGCGCTGAGGGCGCGGGCGGTCATCAGATCAGCCCTCCCGCCCTGGCCAGACCGACCAGCAGCGCGGCGAGGGCGACCAGCCACCAGCCGGGCTCGGCCCCGGCGATCACGAACTGGAGGCGCGTGGGCCAGGGGCGGCGGAACTCGGACTCGCGGTTCATGGCCGCGCTCAGGGCCCGGTCGTGGGCGCGGTCGCGGCGGCGGCGGCGCAGCTCGCGCTCGGTGGCGTCGGCCAGGGCCTCGACGGCGGCGGGCTGGGCGTAGCCGTCGGGCCGCGCGGCGATCGGCCAGGCGATCACCACGCCGTCCTGCGTCTCGGGTTGAAGCGGTGTCATGGCGCATCCCTGGTCAGGAATGGTCCCCCCGGGAGCATCCCGGGGGTCCGCGCCGGCGATGGCGAAAGTCGTTTCTCAGACGGACCTTCACCTGGATATCCGCTGGTGTGGACCGGCGCGGAATGAGGATAGAAAAGAGCTGCGCCGTTTACGTTGTCAAGTTGCAAATGCAAGTAACCAGTTTCAAAACGAGCGATGCGGCGACTCGCTGGTGCAAGGTTTTACGCGTTTGTAGGCTGAAGGCCGGACTGCACGGAGAGCGGGAAATGGCCGAGAATATCGACCTACCGGGCGAGCTTACGACACCGGCCGGCGATTGGGACGTCTGGCTCGACGAGGTGTCGATCGTCGGCGAGCGGCACAGGCTGGTGGCGTGCCGCGACTACATCAACGGGCTGAAGCGGGCGGCGGGCGCGGGGCTGCGCTTCGGCGTCGACCTGGTGCGCGAGCCGTCCAACCCTCACGACCCGTTCGCGATCAAGGTCATGGGCTTCTGGCAGGAATCCGGCTGGCTGGGTCCGAAGCGGCTGGAGGCGCACATCGGTTATCTATCGGCGCCGCTGGCCTACAAGATCGCCAAAGGCGCGACGGCGGACACGCCGCTGGGTGCTTGCCTGAAGTCGCTGGAGTTGGAAGAGGACGACGATTTCGATCCGCTCAACATCGTCATCGACGTGCTGCGCCCAAAAGGCGGACGTGGTTAGTCCATGCGGTCGGTGACGGCGTAGACCGCCTCCACCGTATCGCGTGGGATCTCGATGGTGCGCTCTGGCTTCAGCTCCCGCAGGTAGATCTTCTCATCGTCGTCGCTGACGTAGAGCTTGATCAAAGTGCGGCCGTCCTTCAGCGCCACGATGCAGCCCTGGTCGCGGCGCGGCCACAGGGCCATGTCGTAGACCAGGGTGATTCCGGAGGCGCCCCACGGATATAGGCTGTCGCCGGTGAGCTGGGTGGCCCGCGAACTCGGCCCGAACCGGGTGGCCAGGTCGATGAGCCGGTCGGCGGTCATCTCGGACGCATTGGCGTTGCGGCGGTGCATCGGCAGCTCGAACACCCGGCCGCGGTCGGCAAGGCCGCCCCCGCCCATAGCCGGCAGGGGCCCGCCGAAGCGTTCGACCTCGACGCGTTTGCGCGCCAGCTCCTCACGCGTGCTGTTGACGGCCCGGGCGACACGTTCCTGTCCTTCGGGGGTCAAAATACCCTGGACCTTGCCGCGTTCCCAAAGGCTGAACGCCTGGCCGCTGAGCGGCGGTTCGAGGTTCTGGCCGGCGGCTTCGAGGGTCAGTTTGGCGCGGTCGCGCAGGCTCGCCAACGCCCAGCCCCACAGCCTTTGCTCATGCTCGTTGTCGGACAGTTTCGGCATGCCATAACCATGGCTTTGCCGAGGGACTTGGGCGAGCGACCGGTACATTGAATTGCAAATGCAAGTTTTAGCTTGACGTTGTCAAGCGAAGCGGCTTAGCGACTCCTCTCCATGCGAACTCACTCAGGCTCCGCGGGCGCACAGTCCGCCGTGTCGAAACGCCCCCGCTGGTGGGCCTGGGTGCGGCTGTCCGGCCTGACCTTCCGCGACCACGCCAAGGCGCTCGGCGAGCGCGGCGAGGACGTCAGCCACACCCACCTGTGGCAGATCGCGCTGGAGATCGACGACACGCGCCGGGCGATGCCGTCGCCGGAGCTGCGGCGCACGCTGCAGGTCTACAGCGGCGGCTATGTGAACGCCGACACAGACTGGCCGCCGCTGGTGCAACCGGCAGAACCGGAGGCGGTGGCATGAAGCGCTTTCAGCCCAGCGCCGTGCGGAGCCGGTCCCGGTGCGGGCGCAGCGCATCCACCTCGATGAACAGGCTGTCGAGCTGGGTCAGAAGCATGGCGGCGTCGGTGTGCGCCGCCGGTCTTTCCGCCCGCGCCGCCAGGCGGCGGGCGATGGCGTCGATCAGCAGGTCCAGGCCTGCGTCCGTGGCCGATGATGTCATGTGGATTTCCCCCGACAGGCCCCTCGCGGGCATGGTGAGCGCGGCGGGCGGACAACCGCAAGCCGCCGCGACCGGCGACGTGGTTAGGGCGCGAACGGCGTTCGCCATGCGCGCGGCCGAGCGGACGGTTTGCGGATTGCGCAGCGGCGTCGCGCGGTTGGCCGCAAGCGGGGCTGTGGGCGGGCTGTGGGCGGGCTGTGGGCGGGGCGTTAACCCTGCGCCGCGTCAGATCGCCGCAGGGGTGGCGCGGGGAGGGCGGCGATGAGCCACGCCCGCCCCGGCTTCGTCGCGCGGCGCACGCTGCCGCCGCCCGCGCCCAGGCTTGGCAAGCATGAGGTGCGCGCGGCCTGGCGGCGCGTGATTGCGCTGGCCGCCGTGCAGGCGAAGGCGACGATCGACGGAACGCCGGTCGGGCGCGACGCGGCGGCCGTCTTCACCCGCGAGGTGATCGACGTCAGCCGGCTGGATTTCCCGCTCGAGCACGTCAGCGCCCGCAACGCCGGGGAGGCCTTCATCACCGTGGCGCGCGGCTTCGTCGCCGCCGCCCGGCCGCAGGACCGCCTGCCGCTGGCCCGGTTCATGGGCGCGGGAGCGGAGGCGCTGGAGCAGCTGTTCGTCAACGCGGCCGACGACGCCGCGCAGGGCTGGAAGAAGCAGTTTGGGGAGGGGTGAGATGGGCGATCCGGTCAATCCGCGGCACTACAAGGACCATCCGTCCGGCGTCGAGTGCATCGACGTGGTCGAGCACATGAACTTCAATCGCGGCAACGCGGTGAAGTACATCTGGCGCGCCGGGCTGAAGGCCGACGAGGTCGAGGATCTCGAAAAGGCCCGCTGGTATCTCGACCGCGAGATCGCGCTGTTGAAGCGCACGCGGGTTCGGGACCCTCAGAACTCTGAGTGGGTGAAGGCCGTATGACCGCCCCCGCCGCAGACCTGTTCGCGCGGGCGATCATCGCCGCGTCGATCTCCTACGGCCTCGATCCGGTCGAGGCGGTCACGTCGCAGAACCTGATGCAGCGGCGTCCGCTGACGGCGGCCGGCGCGGCGCTGGTGAGCGGGGCGGGGCTGTCGCGCGGGCAGGTGACGCGCATCCTGCGGCTCGGCTGCAACTCGATCAACCAGGCGGTCAAGAACAACCGGCCGAGCTTCTGGCGCGCGGCCAAGGCGGCCGAGGAGGCGATCGGCGAACACCTGAAGCTGCACCCGCTCGAGGTGCGGCTGGTGACGGCGCGGTCGTGCGCGGAGCATGCCGCGGCGGCCAAGACGGGCGCGAAGTCGAAGCCGCCCGCCGTCCGTGCGCCTGCCCGGCCGACGGCGAAGGAAGCCGGGCAGGCGGTCGGCTGGGCCACCCGGGACAAGGTGGTCAAGCCCGCCGCCGAGCCCGCGCCGGAGCCGACGGTGACCGACATGTTCGACGCCCTGCGGCGGCGTCCGCCGCCCGCGCCGGGCGACCGGGGCGAGCCGGGGCCGCTGCCCGAAGCGGCGGCGGTGATCATGCCCTCGCCGCGCTGCGCCAGCCGCACGGTCGGCAAGCCCGCGCCGCTGACGGGCGCGAAGAACCCGCACGGCGACAACCCGGCCGACGTCGGCGCGCGCCAGGCCGAGGCGCGGTTCGTGCACGAGAAGCGCGCGGCGGGGGTGCCCTGGAGCCATATCGCCCGCCAGTCCGGCGTGTCGGAGACGACCCTGCGCCGGCGGTACGACCTCAGCTTCGAG
>CAMLKO010000044.1 GCA_946480495.1 uncultured Caulobacteraceae bacterium | reverse complement strand
AGCCGGGCCAGGCGAGCGCGATCGGCGCCACCTGTTCGATGGTCAGGGCGCCCGGGCCGGCGCCGTCCCAGTCGATGGCGTTGCAGTATTTGACGGCTTCCATCGACGACGCGCCCTTGCAGGCCTCGCCCAGGCCGCCCAGCGTCTGCAGCGCGTGCGAGCGCAGCGCCTTGAGCTGGACGTCCATGGCGTTCGTCTGGTCGAAGCGCGCCTTCATCCGGTCGGCGTATTCGTCCATTCCCGTCTCCTGCTTTTGCAGGATGGCGATCTTCGGCTTCATGACCGTGTCGATGAAGTGCTGGTCGTCGGCCTCGACCGCCGCGCGGCCCTGGGCGACATAGGGTTCGAGCTCGGCCTTGCGCGCGTTGCAGGCGTTGTAGGCCGCCTCTTCCAGCTCACCGACCTGGTCGGCGGCGCACTGGGCGTTGAACTCGTCGACCATGCTGTCGAAGGCGTCGTAGCGCTTCTCGACCTGCTCCGCCCACTGCGCCTTGGTCGACTTGGCCTCGGCCAGCAGGGAGTCGTAGCTCGACTTGACGGCGTCGTAGGCCTTCATGTCGTTCTCGTTCTGCGAGACGAGCTCGTCACGCTTGGCCTGGATGTCCTGGACCTGCTTGAGGTCCGACTTGACGCTGAGCATCAGGTCGTCGACCGCATCGGCGAACGCAATGCCCGGCGCGGCGATCAACAGCGCCACGGCGGCGCACGCGGTCATGCGGAGCTTGTGTCTGGTCATCGGAAGCCCCCCTTCCTGAAAATAACATTGGTATCTAGGGGGATGACGGTCAAGCTTGCATCCGGGGCTGCTGGAACCCCGGCAGGGCGCAAGGATTTCCGGTCCATGGCCCGGACGCTCCGCAAGTACCAGTCGATGCGCGACTTCGGCGTCACCGCCGAGCCGAGCGGCAAGACGCGCGCGCCAAAGACGAACCGGCTGCGCTTCGTCATCCAGAAACATGCCGCCACGCGCCTGCACTACGACCTGCGGCTGGAATTCGACGGCGTCTTCCTGTCCTGGGCGGTGACCAGGGGGCCTTCGCTGGATCCGCACGACCGGCGCCTTGCGGTTCAGGTCGAGGACCACCCGATCGATTACGGCGACTTCGAAGGCACGATCCCCAAGGGCCAGTACGGCGGCGGCACGGTGATGCTGTGGGACCGCGGCTACTGGGAGCCGGAGGACGGCGGCGACATCGCCAGGGGCCTGAAGAAGGGCGAGCTGAAGGTCCGCTTCGACGGCGAGCGGATGAAGGGCGGCTGGGTCCTGGTGCGCATGCCCCGCCGCGAACGCGAGAAGCGCGACAACTGGCTGCTGATCAAACACCGCGACGGCTTCGAGCGCGACGGCGACGAGGACGAATTCCTGAAATCGACGGCCTTCTCCGTCGCGTCGGGCCGCACGATGGAGGAAATCGCCGCGGGCAAGGGCAAGTCCCCTACCCCCTTCATCACCGCGACGAAGCGCAAGGCCGACGCGGTCTGGAATTCCAACCATGGCGACCCGGAAGCCAGCGCCGAAGACGCCGCCGCCAAGGCCGATGCGCCCAAGGCCAGGCCAAAGAAGAAGGTCGGCATCCCCGGCTTCGTCGAGCCCCAGCTCGCCAAGCTGGTCGACCGGCCCCCGCCCGGCGGCGGCTGGGCCCATGAAATCAAGTTCGACGGCTATCGCATGCAGCTGCGGGTCGACGGCGGCAAGGCCAGCTTGAAGACCCGCAAGGGCCTCGACTGGTCGGCCAAGTTCAAGGAGATCGTGGCCGAAGGCCGCGCCCTGCCCGACTGCCTGATCGACGGCGAGGTGGTGGCGCTGAGCGCCAACGGCTCGCCCGACTTCGCCGGCCTGCAGGCGGCGCTGTCCGACGGCAAGACCGGGAACCTGGTCTTCTTCGTCTTCGACCTGCTGTTCGCCGACGGCGAAGACCTGCGCCAGCTGCCCTTGAGCGAGCGCAAGGCGCGGCTGCAGGACCTGCTGGAGGCTCACCAGGACGCGAAGGGCCAGCGCATCCGCTACGTCGACCACTTCATCACGGCGGGCGATGCGGTGCTGCAGTCGGCCTGCCGCATGGACCTGGAAGGCATCGTGTCGAAGAAGCTCGACGCCCCCTACCGCTCCGGCCGCGGCGACACGTGGCTCAAGTCCAAGTGCCGCGCGGGCGAGGAGGTCGTGATCGGCGCCTGGACCCAGACGGGCGCGGCGTTCCGCTCGCTGATCGTCGGCGTCTATCGCGACGGCAAGTTCGTCCATGTCGGCCGGGTGGGCACGGGCTTCAACAAGAACAACCTCCCCGGCCTGATGGCGCGCCTGAAGCCGCTGGAGGTCGACAAGTCGCCCTTCCAGGCCGGCACGCCCAAGAAGACCGCCGACATCCACTGGGTGAAGCCGCAGCTGGTCGCCGAGATCGAGTTCGCCGGCTGGACCGGCGACGGCCACGTCCGCCAGGCCGCCTTCAAGGGTCTGCGCGAGGACAAACCGGCGAAGGAGGTCCACGCCGAGGTCGCCGAACCGGTCGAGACCGTCGAGAAGGCGGCGCCGAAGCCGAAGGCCGCGGCGTCGAAGAAGACCGCGTCTGGCGACAACGTTGTGCTGGGCGTCACCATCTCCAGCCCCGACAAGCCGCTGTGGCCCGACGGCGGCGACGGCAAGCCGGTCACCAAGCTCGACCTCGCCCGCTACTACGAGGCGGTCGGGCCGTGGATGATGGAGCACATCAAGGGCCGGCCCCTGTCGATCATCCGCATGCCGGAGGGCATCGGCGGCGAACGCTTCTTCCAGCGCCACGCCGGCAAGGGCGCCTCGGCGCTGATCGAGCAGGTGCCGGTCTATGGCGACCACAAGCCCTACCAGCAGGTCGACCGCATCGAAGGCCTGATCGCCATGGCGCAGGTCGGCGCCGTCGAGCTGCACCCCTGGAACTGCCAGCCATGGGATCCGGAGGTCCCCGGCCGCCTGATCTTCGACCTCGATCCCGACGAGGACCTCGGCTTCCCCCGGGTGATCGAGGCCGCGCTGGAGGTGAAGGAACGGCTGGAAGCCGTTGGTCTAGTTGCCTTTTGCAAGACGACGGGCGGCAAGGGCCTGCACGTCGTCACCCCGCTGGCGAAGTCGAAGAAGAAGCTCGACTGGCCCACCGCCAAGACCTTCGCCCGCGAACTCTGCGCCCGCATGGCGGCCGATTCCCCCGACCGCTACACCATCAACATGGCCAAGAAGGTCCGCGGCGGCCGCATCTTCCTCGACTACCTGAGCAACGACCGCCTCTCGACCGCCGTCGCGCCCCTCTCTCCGAGAGGCCGCCCCGGCGCCCCGGTCTCGATGCCGGTCGAATGGAAAGACGTGAAGCCCGGCCTCGACCCCAAGCGCTGGACCATCCGCAACGCCCCCGCCCACGTGGCCAGGATGACCGCCTGGAAAGACTACTGCGACAGCGAACGCTCCCTCGAAGCCGCCATCGCCAAACTCGGCGGCAAGAAGGCTGCCTAGAACCCTTCTCCCCTCGCGGGAGAAGGTGGCCCGAAGGGCCGGATGAGGGGGCTCTCAGAACGATCCAACCCAACATCGTCATCCTAGGCCTTGTGCCTGGGACCCCTGCTTCAGCTGCCCGGCAGCTGCAGAACAAGAACCATCCGTGCGGCCGACAGAGGGGTCCTCGGGACAAGCCCGAGGATGACGGTTGGTTGAGCGTGAAGGGATGAAGACAAATAAACCCGATACATCCGACCCCACTTCGACCCTCCCCCAACCAACTTATCCGCCCCCTCCCCTGCGGCCTTATCCTGACCGGATGAGCCCCACTACGCCTCTCGCCCGCCGCCTTGAGAACCGCTCGAACGCCTGCGCGCGCGCACATATGCGCACCTGCGCGCGCCTGGCCTGCGTCCGTGCGCGCGAAGGCGATCGTGGCCAGTGGAGACTCCGGCCCCCTACGACGCCCGCTTGCGCGCGTGCGCCTTGGCCACGGCCTTCTTCGGAGCCGCCTTGCGCGCCGCCGGTTTGCGCCGTTCGCCGCCGCTGTGGCCAAGGCTGCGCCGCAACGCCTCCATCAGGTCGACGACGTTGGTGTCCTGCGGCTCCTCGACGTGGACCACGCGGCCCTTGCCCTTCTGCTTCTCGGCGATCAGGGCGCGCAGGGCATCCTCGTAGCGGTCCTTGAACTCGGTGGGGTCGAAGGGGCCGGACTGCTGCTCGATGATCTTCTCGGCGATGGCGATCATCTGCGGATCGGCCTTGTGGTCGGGAATGTCGTCGAAATAGCTCTTCGGGTTACGCACCTCGTCGCGGCTGCGCAGGGTGTAGGCCAGCAGGCCCTTGTCGCGGGGCTCGAGCGCCAGGAGCCGCTCGCGCTGGTGCATCACCACCCGGCCGAGCGCCACCTTGTCGGTCTCGCGCATCGCCTCGCGGATGACGGTGAAGGCCTCCAGCGCCAGCTTGCCGTCGGGCATCAGGAAGTAGGGGTCGTTCCAGTAGAGGCGGTCGATGTCGTCGGCCTCCACGAACCGCTCGATGTCGATGGTGCGGGTGCTCTCCAGCCGCACGGACTCGATCTCCTCGGGCGTGACGATGATGTACTGGCCCTTCTCGTACTCGTAGCCCTTGACGATCTCGGACCGCTCGACCGGTCCCGTCTCCGGGTCGGTCGGGATCATCTTGATGCGGTTGTGCGTGTCCTTGTGGAGCATGTTGAAACGCACATCGCCCGTGGCCTGTGTCGCGGTGTAGAGAGCCACGGGACAGGTCACCAGCGACAGGCGCAGGTGGCCTTGCCAGGTAGGACGCGGCGCCATGATTTCCTCCGAAACTATTGGGCTTCAACGCCCTGGCGCGAAAGGCGGTTGCGGTGGCTGGTGAGGAGGATGTCGTGGTCGACGCTCGCGGGCGCCGCTGCCCGGTCCCCACGCTCAAGCTGCGGCGGGCGCTGGAGGGGCTGTCACCGGGCGCGGTGGTGCGCCTTTTGGCCGACGACCCGATGGCGCGGATCGACGTGCCGCACTTCTGCGGCCAGCAGGGGCTGGAGTTGCTGGAAGCGGCGGAAACTACTTTCCGCGTGCGGAAACGATAGGCCGCTCGCCGCGCAGGTCCGGCAGCAGCTTGGGCTCGGCGGCCTTGATGGCCAGCTCGACCTCCGTCGCCAGCGCCCCGCCGAAGAAGATCGCGTTCACGCTCCACGACAGCCAGATCAGGAAGACCACGAAGGTGGCCACCGACCCGTACGTCGCGCCAAAATGCGCCACCTGCTCGACGTAGATGGCGCAAAGCCACGAGGCGAACAGGAACAGCCCCGTCGCCGCCGCCCCGCCCACGACCGAAGCCCGCCAGGCCACCGGCTCGCGCGACATGGCGAAGCGGTAGATCAGCGTCATGGCCAGGACCAGCGCCGCGCTCGTCCAGGTCCATTCGCTGTAGAGCCAGGACACATGCGCCAGCGGCCGGATATGCAGCGTCGCCGAAAGGAGCCGGAAGAACACGAAGACCGCGGCCACCGCGCCGGCCAGCGCAAAGGCGCAGATCAGCACCACCAGCGCCATGAAGTTGAAGCCGAAGAAGCCGTGCGGGTTGTCCTCGTCATGGATGAACGACAGCCCCGCCAACAGCGCCTTGAAGCCCCGGTGGGCCGCATAGCCCCCGATGATCACGGCGATCCCGCTTTGGGTGGAGACGGCGATGTGCGGGGTCCGGGCGAGCCTGGCCAGCTGGTCGGTGATCAGCCCCTTGGCGCCGGGAGGCACGACCTGGGCCAGCACGTCCATCTGCTGGGCCACCTGCGCCGGGTCGGTCAGCAGGCTGTAGAGGCCGATCGCGATGGCCAGCCCCGGAAAGACGGCCAGCATCACGAAGAAGGAGACGCCGCCCGTGTAGAGCATCACGTCGCGGCCCCACATGCGGCTGAGCGCCTTGCCGGTGACATGCAGGGCTTCCCGCAGCCAGTAGAGCGGATCGAACTCGCGCCAGCGGGATTCGGACATGGCCGGAACCTGCCCCTCGTCGCTCAAAATGGCAACGGCGCGCCGTATGGGGATACGGCGCGCCGCCAGGATGACCTTGCCATCTTCCTGGTTGGACGCCCGCCACTATCGAGGGACGGGAGAGCGTGTCGAGCATCCACGCCGGCAGATTGCGGCCCCGCGGCTGAACCGCGGCTGAATGAAAACAGGCGTTTTTTAGAGCGCGCCCTGTTCTTTGAGGGTCTCGATGTCCGCGGCCGCAAAGCCCCAGTCGGTGAGCGCCGCCTCGTTGTGGGCGCCGATCGCCGGCGGCGGGCCCTGGATCTCGCCGGGCGTGGCGGAGAACCTCGGCGCGGGCGCGGGCTGGGTGACGCCGCCGATGTCGACGAAGGTCTGGCGCGCGGCGTTGTGGGCGTGCTTGGGCGCATCCTCCAGCGTCAGCACGGGCGCAAAGCAGACGTCGCTGGCCTCCATCAGCTCGCACCACTCGGCCTGGGTCTTGGTGGCGATCACGGCGGCGAGCTTTTCGCGCATCTGCGGCCACTCATCGCGATTCATCTGGCCTTTGAACTGCGGGTCGGTAATCCCGGTCTTCTCAAGGAGAAGGGCGTAGAACTGCGGCTCGATCGAGCCGATCGAAACCCACTTCCCGTCCGCGCACTGGTAGGTGTCGTAGAAGTGGGCGCCGCCGTCGAGCAGGTTGGTCCGCCGCTCGTCCTTCCACATGCCGGCCGCCTTGAAGCCGTAGAACATGGCCATCAGCGAGGCCGCGCCGTCGCTCATGGCGCAGTCGATCACCTGCCCCTGCCCTGTCTCGCGCGCCTGGATGACGCCGGCCAGCAGCCCGAAGGCGAGGTAGAGCGCCCCGCCCCCGAAGTCGCCCACCAGGTTCAGCGGCGGCACCGGCTTGTCGGTCGTCCCGATGGCGTGCAGCGCGCCGGTAATGGCGATGTAGTTCATGTCGTGGCCGGCGGCCTTGGCGTAGGGCCCGGTCTGGCCCCAGCCGGTCATCCGGCCATAGACGAGCTTGGGATTGCGCTTCAGCGCCATGTCGGGGCCAAGGCCCAGCCGCTCCATCACGCCTGGGCGGAAGCCCTCGAACACGGCGTCGGCCGTTTCCATCAGCTTGAGGCAGGTTTCCACCGCCGCCGGCTGCTTCAGGTCCAGCGCCACCGAGCGTCGGCCGCGCGCGGTGATGTCCCACGGCGCCGCCCTGCCCGACCCCTTGCGGTCGATGCGCACGACGTCTGCGCCCAGGTCGCTCAACAGCATGCCGCAGAAGGGCCCCGGCCCGATCCCGGCGAACTCCAGCACCTTCAGCCCCGACAGCGGTCCCTTGCCCATCACGCGCTCCTCTTTGCTTTCCACCACCTAGCCGCCATGACGGAAGGTCAGGCAAGACGCCGCACTCTCAGCGTTCCTAACCGCCTGCTAATGTCTTCCATGCGATTCCCTCATGCGAATCGTAAGGGATGAAACCATTGGCGGCTGACGCCCGCATTCTGATCGTCTCGCGGGACGAATTCCTGACCGGCCCGCTCGCCGACGGGCTGGCCAAGCTCGGCTGGCCGGCGCTGGCCGCGCGAGGGGCCGCCGCGGCCGCCGCCGCCGTCAGCGACCGGCAGCTGGAAGGCGCCATCGTCGACCTTTCGGCCGAAGAGGATTTCGCCACCCTCGGCAAGCGGCTG
>CAMLKO010000043.1 GCA_946480495.1 uncultured Caulobacteraceae bacterium | reverse complement strand
CCCGCCGAAGTCCAGGAAGTCGTCGTCACCGGCTCGCTGATCCGCGGCACGCCGGAAGACGCCGCCCTGCCCGTCGACGTCATCGGCGCCGAGGAGCTGCAAAGGCAGGGCGCGCCCTCGACGGTCGAAATGCTGAAAGCGCTGCCCGTCTCCAGCGGCGTGCTCGGCGACACCAACCAGTTCGATCCCCGCGCGCAAGGCTCGGAAGGTTCCGGCTCTGTCAATCTGCGCGGCCTCGGCGCCCAGCGTACGCTGGTGCTGCTCAACAGCCGGCGGATGGTCATCAACCCGTTCGGTCAGGCGGGCGCCGGCATTGTCGATACCAACCTCATCCCCATGGCCGCGATCGGCCGGGTGGAGGTGCTGAAGGACGGCGCGGCCTCGACCTACGGCTCGGACGCCATCGGCGGGGTCGTCAACTTCATCACGCGCCAGAACTTCGATGGCCTGGAGGCCAGCGCCAGCTATCGCTACGTCGACGGTTCGGATGGCGACTACACCGGCAGCGTGGCCTGGGGGTGGGCGAGCGACACGGCAAACGTGCTGCTGACCGGCGGCTACCAGCACCGCTCGGAACTGCCGACCACGGAACGGTCGTGGGCGAACCAACCTTATCTCAACAATCCCGAAGGCGGCTGGTCGGGCGGCAACGGCATCGCCCCGTTCCTGCCCGTCTACAGCCCATCGGCCGGCGTCTATGCGCCTGCGGCGGGCTTCCAGCTCGACAGCGGATGCGCGCAGCTGGGCGGCGTGGTGCAGGGCGGCGCGTTGCCAGCCTGCCTGTTCCACTACATCCCCTACGACAACATCGTCGAAGACGAGAACCGCTACCAGCTTTACGGCGAGGTCAACGCCAACCTGACCGACAGCGCCAAGCTTCACCTCGAAGTGCTGTACTCCAACACCAACGTGCCGCACTGGAAGACGTCGCCGTCGTATCTGGCGCTGCAGACGCCCACCAACGTGACCAACCCCACGGTGGGAACGCTGACCCCAGCCGTGCTGGCCGGCTACTTCGTGCCGATCGCCAACCCCGGCCTGCAGCTCTACATGCAGCAGCACCCCGGCGTGGTGCCGAGCTTCGCCAACGGCGTCCACATCCCCGGCGTGCGCTACCGGCCCTACTCGGTCGGCGGCAACCCGATGTTCGACCATGGCCCGTCCGAAGGCGAGCGTGACTACAAGGCCTGGCGCGTCTCCGGCGGCATCAAGGGCGACTGGTCCAACGGCATCAGCTACGACGTCGCCCTGACCTATGCCCAGGACACCGGTGTGCGCACCGGCTACGACACGGTCGTCGATCGCTTCCAGCTGGCCCTGCGCGGTTATGGCAGCCTGGACAGCGACCCGAATGGCTGCACGGCCGCCGAAACCAACAACTTCACCACCGGCGCGGGCAACGCGTCGCTGGGTTGCTACTGGTTCAACCCGTTCTCCAACGCGGTGCAGGTCAACACCATCACGGGGCAGACCAACCCCAACTTCAGCGCGACGGTGGCCAACAGCGCCGACCTGACGCGGTGGTTCTTCCAGCTGAACAAGATCAAGGCGACCACACGCCTGTTCGTCGCCGACGCGGTGATCAGCGGCAAGACGGGCTTCACGCTTCCGGGCGGCGAGGTGGCCTGGGCGCTTGGGGCGCAGTACCGGCGTGACTTCTTCACCAGCACCTACAACGAGCTGACCAACCTGGCCGCCACGCCGTGCGTCGATACGGTGCTCACCGGCACGACCAGCTGCACGGTCAAGAACGGACCGATGATGTTCCTCGGCGGAGGCCGCGATGCGGACCTTCAGGGGGACGTCTACGCCTTGTTCGGCGAGTTGAGCGTTCCGGTTACCGACGCCCTCCAGCTCCAGTTGGCGGCCCGGTATGAGGACTATGGCGGAGCGGTCGGTTCGACCTTCAACCCGAAGATATCGGGACGCTGGCAAATCGTGCCGTGGTTTGCGCTGCGGGCTTCGGCCGGCACCACTTTCCGCGGACCGCCGCTGACCCAGCTCGATCCCAGCAGCGTGACGGCGCTGAGCTTCATCGCCGGCTCCTTCCGGGCCATCGACATCTTCGGCAATCCGACCCTCGCGCCGGAGAAGGCCAAGACCTACAGCGTCGGCGGCATCTTCAACGTCGCCAGCCGGCTCAAGGCCTCGATCGACTGGTGGCGGTTCGACTTCGACAACCCGATCATCGCCGAGCCGTCCGCCTCCATCGTGAACACCATGTTCCCTGGCAACTCTTCGGTGCATTGCGGCGACCCGGTCTATGCGGGCCTGCAGTCGCGGTTCACCTTCCAGACCACCTGCGGAGTCACCGGCATTGCTCGCGTGAAGACGCTTTGGGTCAACGGCCCCGGCGTGAAGACCTCGGGCATCGACCTGATGGCCGACTATGACGTCGGCAACTTCGCGGGCGGCGAGGTGAAGGTTGGCGGCACCGCCACCTACACGCTGGACTACAACGTCGACGCCTTCACGGTCGAAGGGGTCGTCGTCGAGCCGGCGTTCGATGCGGCGGGGCTGCTGAACTACCAGCTCGGCCCGACGTCGCTGCCCAAGTGGAAGGGCGCGGTTTATGGCGAGTACAGCTATGGCCCGCACAACGTCCGCTGGACGGTCAACTACGTCGATTCCTACACCGATCAGCGGGTGGCCACTTTCGAAGCGGCCAATCCGGTTAGCGGCGTGCCGATCCCAACGGGCAAGAAGATCGACCACTACATCACCCACAACGTGACCTACCGGACTTTCCTGCCCTGGGACACGACGCTGGTGCTGTCGGTGGACAACGTCTTGGACGAGGACCCGCCGTTCGCGCGGCTGGACCTCAACTACGACCCCTTCACGGGCAGCGCGCTTGGCCGGACCTACAAGGTCAGCGTGACCAAGAAGTTCTGACCGCTCTTCCCCCAGACGGAGCGGTTACGGGCGGCGGCCTTCGGGCCCCGCCCTCTTTTTATCGGGAGAAGACGCCCCGCAGCAGCGGCCGCGCGAAGAGGCCGGCGGCCTCCTCGCGGGTGACGCCTGGAACCCAGGTCCCCAGCGAGGCGGCGGCGTTGAGCATGGAGTTGATCATATGCGCGGCGATCATCGGATCGACCGGCCGCACCGTCCCTTCGGCGATGCCGTCGGAGATCATGGCGGCGAAGCGGCCGGAGACGCGGTTGTAGCGCTCGATCATGTCCTGCCGGATGTGCTCGGGCAGGGCGCCCATGGCCGAGGCGCGCAGCAGCGGGCCGTGGTCGGAGAGCTGGTATTCGACCAGCGCCGCGGTCGCGCTGGCCAGCCGCTGCCACTGTCCGCCGGGCAGGTCGCGGGTCGCCAGCTGGGCGCGGCGCATGACGGCGAAGGAGCGCTTGAAGCAGTCGACCACCAGGTCGTCCTTGCCCTCGTTGTGGTGATAGAATGAGCCCTTGGTGACGTTCAGCTGCGCCGAGATGTCCTCCACTGAGGCGCCCCGATAGCCGCGCTGGTTGATGAGCCGGGTGGCGGCGACGAGGAAGATCTCCCGGGCGCTGTCCTGCGGGTCGGCCGGCGGCGGGGTCAGCGCCTCGATCGGCGACGGCGCCCAGGCGCGCTCGCCGCAGGCCAGTCCGTTGGTGAGGATGTCGAGCATCCGGTCGCGTACGCGCCCATAGTCTTCGACGTCGTAGCGCCGCAGCCAGCTGCTCGCCCAGAACGCCTGTTCCAGCAGCAGCAGGGTGCGGGCGTTGATCTCGCGGCGGTCGAGAAACGAGAACTCGGGCGTCTCGAAGAACCCGCGAAAGCGCCGGAACATGCCGTTGAAGGCCTCGGTCACCGCGGTCCGCTGGGGCTCCTTCAGGGCCCGCATCTCGGTGAAGGCGACCATCGGCGGGGCTTCGCGCAACCGGATGCGGCGCAGCAGATCGAGATAGACGTCAAGGAAGCGCAGCAGGCGGCCGTTCCAGTCGGCGCCCTCGGCAGCATAGGCGACCATGCTGTCGAAGGTCTCGACCCCGCGCAGGAAGCAGGCCGCGGCCAGGTCGTCCTTCTTGCGGTAGTAATAGGTGACCGACGTCGTGATCAGCCCCACCTCGGCCGCCACGTCGGCCAGCGTCATTCCCTTGACGCCCTGGCGGTTCAGGATGGTGGTCGCAGCCGCGAGGATCGCCTCCTTCTTCTGGGCGTACCTCGGCGTGGATGCTGGAGCGGCTCCGCCCTCCATGACGATCGTTCCGTCTGCCATCTGCTCCCCCTGCCCGACAGCGGGGAGGGGTTAGCGCGGGCGCTGCGTCGGTGCAAACAACCTTTACGGCCGAGCAGGGCGTCCATGCCCAGAAGACGCGCCGGATGGTTCGCCTTGGATAAAGCAGTACGGAGGAACCCGGCCCGACCGTACCCAATTAAGCGCGCCCATACTGGGCTGCGCAATGGGTAGTCTTGGAAATTCGAAGTGCAGGTACGCTCAGGCGGCCGCCGCGCCGGCTTTGGCGCGGGCGCCCAGGACGGCGGCGATCTCGCTCACCAGCGCGCTTGGCGACAACGGCTTGGCGATCGCCCCGTTCATGCCCGCCGTGATGTACGCCGCCTGCTGGTGGGCCATGGCGTTGGCGGTCATGGCGATGATCGGGATTTGGCCGGCGGGCTCGGGCATGCCCCGGATCTGGCGGGTGGCCTCCAGCCCGTCCATCACCGGCATCTGCACGTCCATGAACACGAGGTCGAACGCCGTGCGGGAGATCGCTTCGACACCCTGTAATCCGTCCTCCGCCGTCTCGACCTCGGCGCCCAGATGCTCCAGCATCTTGGTCGCGATCAGGCGGTTGGTGGCGTTGTCCTCCACGACCAGCACCCGCGCGCCCTGGAGGAGCTGTCCGCCGACGTCATCTCCGGCCTTGGGCGCTTCGGCGGCCGGGGCCGCCACTTCGGCCCAGAAGATCGAGCCATCGCCGAGGCGGCTCTCGAAGCCCACCTCGCCGCCCATCATGCGCGCGAGCCGCTGGGTGATGGCCAGGCCCAGCCCCGATCCGCCGAACCGTCGCGTCGTCGAGCCGTCGCCCTGATGGAAGCGCTCGAACAGGGTCGCCTGAGCTTCCAGCGGAATGCCGACGCCGGTGTCCTGGACCTCGATGCGCAGGCGCTGCGTCTCATCCTCCCCTTGCGTCGTCAGCCGTACCTCGACGCCGCCGTTCAGCGTGAATTTCACGGCGTTGCCGATCAGGTTGAACAGAATCTGGCGCAGGCGCACCGGATCGACTCGCGCCCATCCAAGGTCGCCCGGCTCCACCACCCGCAGGTAGAGGCCCTTCGCCTCGGCTTGCGGGCGCAGAAGGTCGATGACGCCGGTCATCGCCGCGGCCGGGTCCACAGCCTCCGCCGCCAGCTCGAGCCGGCCGGCATCGATCTTGGAGAAATCGATGATGTCGTTGAGCAGCTCCGAGAGCATCGAGCCGCAGCCCAGCGCCTCGTCCAGCAGGCGGCGGCCCTCGTCCGACAGTGGTTCGTGCTTGAGGAGGTACAGAACGCCCAGCACGCCGTTCATCGGCGTGCGGATCTCATGGCTCATGTTGGCGAGAAACTGCGACTTGGCCTCGGCCGCCGTCTGGGCGGCGCGTTCGCCGCGCAGCGCCTGGTCGCGGGCGATGGCGACCTCGGTCATGTCATGGGTGATGCCGAACACCTCCCACTTGCCCGACGGCAGCTGGCGCATGCCAAGCCAGGCGGCCCGCAGCGTCGCCCATAATTGTCCCTCGGGGTACCAGTGGCGATAGACGACGATCTGCTGCTCGCCAGTGGCGATGGTGTGAAAGAAGGCCTTGGTCAGTTCCTCCCGGTCCTCCGGATGGATCTGGGAGGTCATCTCCTCCATCGTCATGGTGCGGCTGCCGTCGGCATGCATCTTGGCCGGCGTGCCCGGCACCGGCGGACGCGAGAGGTCCGGATCGACGGTGTAGATGCCGGTGTCCGGATTGAAGCTCCAGGCGAAGATGCCGGCCGCGGTTCGGAGCAGTTCGTTCGCGCGCTGCTTGACCTCCCGATCGGCGAGCCGGCGGCGGTCGTCGGTGATGTCGAGGCTGACGATCAGCGCGCCGCCCTCGTATGGCCTGGTCGAGCGCGAGCGGAGCCAGCAGTAGCCGCCCTCGCGCGTCCGGAAACGGTGCTCGGCCGACGAGCTGTTTTCCGTCTGGAGGCGATGGATCGCCTCGGCGATCAGATCTTCCTCGTCGGGATGGGCAAAGTCGGTGAGGGGGCGGCCGACGGTCTCCTCAGCGGTCCAGCCGAGCAGCTGGGTCCAGGCGGGGTTCACCCACGCCACCACGCCGCGGCGCATGACGACGAAGAGCTCGTCGCTGTTCTGGAAGAACCAGCGGGCGGCTTCCGCCTCTACGGCGTCCTGATCGAGCCCGTCGTCCATTCACACTCCTCAGCACGGGGAAGATCGGCGAAGGAGGTAAAGTTTGGGTTGCGGGCGGCGGCAGGCTCCCTAAGGTCGGGAAAAACAAAACAAGCGTTTGAGAGGAACCTCATGGCAAAGGCCGAACACGCCGGCATGTCGCGCGAGCGGCTGGAGCGGATCGACCGCTTCATCACCGCCAAGTACCTGGACACCGGCAAGCTGCCGTGCGCCCAGACGCTGGTCTGGCGGCGTGGGGAGCTGGTTCATGCCTCCACGCTCGGCAAGGCCGACATGGCGGCGGGAACGCCGCTTCGGGAAGACGCCATCTTCCGCATCTACTCGATGACCAAGCCGATCACCTCGGTCGCCTTCATGATGCTGGTGGAGGAGGGGCTGGTCGCGCTCGACGACCCGGTCCACCGCTACATCCCCGAGTGGCGCAACCTCGGGGTCTTCGAGGCGGGGTTCGCCGGGGCCTGGCAGACCGGCAAGACCGCCCAGCCGATGCGCTGCATCGACCTCCTGCGCCACACCTCGGGCCTCACCTACGGCTTCCAGAACCGCACCAACGTCGACGCGGCCTACCGCAAGCTCAAGATCAACGCCTTCGAGACCGAGGGCGGGCTCGAGACGATGATGCAGCAGCTCGCCCAAGTCCCACTCGAGTTCTCGCCGGGCGAGGCGTGGAACTACTCGGTCTCGACCGACGTGCTGGGCTACCTCGTCCAGAAGATCTCCGGCGTGCCGTTCGAGCTCTTCCTCAAGGACCGCATCTTCGGGCCGCTGAAGATGGAGGATACGGCCTTCCACGTCGCCGAGGACAAGCGCGACCGCTTCACCGCCTGCTATGCCCTCACCCCGTCCGGAAAGACGGTGCTGCAGGACCCGGCCGGCGCCAGCAGCTACTTCACCGAGCCGCACCTGAAGTCCGGCGGCGGCGGGCTCACCTCGACCGCGGCGGACTACCTGCGCTTCACCCGGATGCTCCTGAACGGCGGGGAGCTGGACGGCGCCCGCATCCTCTCGCCGAAGACCATCCGGCTGATGACGCTCAACCACATCCCCGGGGGTAAGGAACTGGTCCAGGCCTCCCGCTCCCTCTTCTCGGAGGCGGTGTTCGAGGGGCTGGGCTTTGGCCTGGGCTTCGCCATGACCATCGACCTGGCCCGCACCAGGACGCCCGGCTCGCTCGGCGAGTACTTCTGGGGCGGCATGGCCTCGACGGCCTTCTGGGTGGACCCGGTGGAGGACCTCACCTGCGTGTTCATGACCCAGCTGATGCCGTCCAACAGCTACCCGATCCGCCGGGAGCTCAGGACCCTGGTCTACGC
>CAMLKO010000042.1 GCA_946480495.1 uncultured Caulobacteraceae bacterium | reverse complement strand
TCGTTCTCGTTGACCACCACCGCGCGGATGGTGACGCCCCGGCGGCGCAGCACCTCGACCGCCGTAAGCGTGTGGCTGATGGCGCCCAGATAGGTGCCGGTGACCAGCAGCACCGGCGCGTCCAGCGCCTCGATCAGGTCGAGCACGGTCGCCCCGTCGCTCAGCGGCGACATCACCCCGCCCGCGCCCTCGATCAGCAGCAGGGCGCGGCCCGCGTCGGCCACCCGCTCGCGGCAGGCGCCGGCCACGTCGGCGAAGCGGATCGAGCGGCCTTCCCGCGCCGCGGCCAGCGGCGGCGACAGTGGGGCGGCGTAGCGGAACGGCGAGATCGCGTTCAGCGTCTCCTGCGTGACCGGCTCCTCCAGCGCGGTGAGCAGGACGCCCGCGTCGCTGGTCTCGGCGTGGGCGGGATCGAACCCGCTGATCACCGGCTTGAAGGCGTCCACCGGCACGTCGTGCGCCCGCAGCGCCCGGATGATCGAGGCGCTGACGTAGGTCTTGCCGATGTCGGTGCCGACGCCGGTGACGATCAGGGCCGGCATGCGATGCTCCTGACGAGTTCGGCGAGGCGGTCGACGTCCTCGTCGGAATGCCTGGCGCTGAAGGCCACCCGCAGCCGCGCCGTTCCCTCCGGCACGGTCGGCGGGCGGATGGCGGCGACCACATAGCCCGCCTCTTCCAGGCGGCGCGACGCCTCCAGTGCGACCGCCGCCTCGCCCAGGACGATCGGCACGATGGCGCTCTGGGCGTCGGGCAGGTTCAGCGCGCGGGTGAACCGCCGCGCCTTGGCCAGCGGCAGGGCGCAAAGGTCGGAGTCGGTCTCGACGATCTCCAGCGCCGCCAGCGCCGCTGCGGCGCTCGCCGGCGGCAGCGCCGTGGAATAGACCAGCGTCCGCGCCCGGGTCTTCACCAGCTCGACCACCGCCTTCGAGGCGCACAGATAGCCGCCGTAGCTGCCCAGCGCCTTCGACAGCGTGCCGATCTGCAGCGGGATCTGCGCATCCGGAAACAGCGCCGCCGAGCCCCTGCCCCCGCCGACCACGCCGACGCCGTGCGCGTCGTCGCTGAGCAGCCAGGCGTCATGCGAGGCGCAGACGGCCGCCAGCCGGTCGAGCGGCGCGATATCGCCGTCCATCGAGAAGACGCCGTCCGTCGCCACGATGGCCCGGTCGGCCTGCCCGCGATGCTCCGCCAGAAGCTCGCCCAGATGCGCCACATCGTTGTGCCGGAACGCCAGCACCTTGCCGCCGGTCAGCTGCGCGCCGGCCCAGATGCAGCCGTGGGCGAGCTCGTCGACCAGCACCAGGCTCTGCGGCCCGGCGAAGGTCGGGATCACGCCGGTGTTGGCGAGATAGCCGGAGCCGAACACGCAGGCGGCTTCCGTTCCCTTGAACCGCGCCAGCCGCGCCTCCAGCGCGCCGAGCAGCGGGTGGTCGCCGGTGATCAGCCGCGAGGCCGCGGCTCCCGCGCCGTACGCCTCGACGGCGGCCGCGGCGGCGGCCTTCACCGCCGGATGGTGCGACAGGCCCAGGTAGTCGTTGCAGGAAAAGGAGACGAGCCGGCGCCCATCGCGCACCACCACCTCGCCGTCGCGCGCGGTGGGCCGCAAGCGGCGCATCAGGTCGCGGCCCTCCAGGTCGGCGATCTTCCGCTCGGCGAAGGCTTGCAGGCTATCCACGGCAGAGCCTACGAACGGACCCATGAGCGATTGGCTGACCGCCGGCGCGCCGCACGTCTGGCGCCCCTACTGCCAGATGAAGACCGCGCCGGCGCCGCTGGCCGTGGCGCGCACGCACGGCACGCGCATCGTGCTGGAGGACGGCCGGGAGCTGGTCGACGGGATCGCGTCGTGGTGGACGGCCTGCCATGGCTACAATCATCCCCATATCGCCGCCGCCGTCGCCCGCCAGCTGGAGCGGATGCCCCATGTGATGTTCGGCGGCCTGGCGCACGAGCCCGCTTACCGTCTTGCCGAGCGTCTCGCCAGCCTTCTGCCGGGCGATTTGAACCACGTCTTCTTCGCCGAGTCCGGATCGGTCTCGGTCGAGATCGCCATGAAGATGGCGCTGCAGTTCTGGATCAACAGCGGCGTTGCGGGCCGCACCCGCTTCCTCGCCTTCCGCGGCGGCTATCACGGCGACACGCTGGCCACCATGACGGTGTGCGATCCGGAGGAAGGCATGCACGCCCTCTTCTCCGGCGTCATGCCCGCCCAGGTCATCGCCGGCCTGCCGGTGGACGATGCCTCGACGGCGGCCCTCGACGCTTTGCTGGCGGAGCGTTCGCACGAGATCGCCGCCATCCTCGTCGAGCCGCTGGTGCAGGGCGCGGGCGGGATGCTGTTCCATTCGCCGGTGGTTCTGCGGCGCCTGCGCGAACTGGCGGACCGCCACGGCGTGCTGCTGATCTTCGACGAGATCTTCACCGGCTTTGGCCGCACCGGCTCGCTGTTCGCCATGCAGCAGGCCGGGATCGAGCCCGACATCGTCACCCTCTCCAAGGCGCTGACCGGCGGCACGCTGCCGCTGTCGGCCGCCATCGCGTCGGCCAAGGTGTTCGACGCCTTCTGGTCCGACGATCCGGGCGCGGCCCTGATGCACGGGCCGACCTACATGGCCAACCCGCTGGCCTGCGCCGCGGCGGGCGCCTCGCTCGACCTGTTCGAGGACGGAAGCTGGGCCGCCGGCGTGGCGCGGCTGTCGCGCGGCCTGGCCGAGGGGCTCGAGCCCTGCCGCGGTCTGCCGGGCGTCACCGACGTGCGCACGCTGGGCGCCATCGGCGTCGTGGAGTTCGAGGCGCCGGTGGATGCGGGCGCGCTGTGCGCCCGGTTCGCGGCGGAAGGCGTCTGGATCCGGCCGATGGGCAAGGTCGTCTACCTGACGCCGGCCTTCGTCATGGACGACGCCGACCTCGCGCGGCTGACCGGCGCGATGCGAAAGGTGCTGGCCTGAAAGGAAGAGGCGGCGGATTGCTCCGCCGCCTCTGAGAATCGGAGCCGAGAGAGGGTCGGCTCGGAGGGTTGTTCCTGCGTTTCCCCCGAAAAGCAGGAACCGCCGTCTTTGTCGCTCGGGTCCCCCAACCTCTGCGACAGGCAGCCCGGATTGGCCGGACTGCCAGGTTCTCCCGAGCGTGGGCTGCACGGGAAGAAGTAGAACCACTCGACGAAGCCCGGCCGCTAGCCGGCGCTGGAATGGCAGCCACCCCCCAGCGGCTGGTCCGTTCCTGCGCAGTCCGAAGAGCGCGGCCGTCTCTCGGCCGAGATCGTCGAAGTGTTCCTACCCCTTTACCGCGATGACGGCTAACGCCCGCGGCTGAGACCGACAACAACTGACATTGACATCAATGTCAAGAGGAGGGGGAAACGCAAATTGTGGATTTTGGGTAGCATCGCGATCCAACCGCCTCACCTTCCCGTGAAGCTTCAATCGCAGGCTGAATCAGGCGGGACTGACGACCTCGGATGACGCTTTGGCGGCCGTTTGGGGGGCGCGTTTGGGGGGCGTCTCGCCGAGTCGCTCGAGGAGCGAATCGAACTCCTCCCACAGCCGCTGCGGCAGCCGGTCGCCGAATCGGTCGTAGAAGGCCGGAATCAGCGAGGCCTCTTCCTTCCAGACCTCGACATCGACGCTGAGCAGCAGCTCCAGCTGCTTGTCGGTCAGGCTCAACCCCGAAGTGTCCAGCGAGTGCGGCGTCGGCAGGTTGCCGATGGGCGTCGGCCGCGCGTCGGCCCTGCCCTCCAGCCGCTCGACGATCCATTTCAGCACGCGGCTGTTGTCGCCAAAGCCCGGCCATACGAACTTGCCGTTCTCGTCCTTGCGGAACCAGTTCACGAAGTAGATGCGCGGCAGCTTGGTGGGGTCCTCGACGTTCTCGCCCATGTCGAGCCAGTGGCCGAAGTAGTCGCCCATGTTGTAGCCGCAGAAGGGCAGCATCGCGAACGGATCGCGGCGCAGCTCGCCGACCTTGTTCTCCGCCGCCGCCGTGCCTTCCGAGGCCACGTTCGAGGCCAGGAACACGCCGTGCTTCCAGTCGAAGGCTTCGGTCACCAGCGGGGTCGCCGAGGCGCGGCGCCCGCCAAACAGGATGGCGCTGATCGGCACGCCCCTGGGGTCGTCCCACTCCGGCGCGATCACCGGGCACTGGGCGGCCGGCGAGGTGAAGCGGGCGTTCGGGTGCGCGGCCGGCTCGTTCGATTCCGGCGTCCAGTCGCGGCCCTTCCAGTCGGTCAGGCGGGCCGGCGGCTCGTCGGTGAGGCCTTCCCACCACACGTCGCCGTCGTCGGTCAGCGCCACGTTGGTGAACACGCAGTTGGCGTGCAGGGCGTTGATGGCGTTCCTGTTGGTCCTCTCACCCGTTCCCGGCGCCACGCCGAAGAAACCGGCCTCCGGATTGATGGCGTAGAGCCGGCCGTCCTCGCCAAACCGCATCCAGCAGATGTCGTCGCCGATGGTCTCGGCCTTCCAGCCCTGGATGGTCGGCTGCAGCATGGCGAGGTTGGTCTTGCCGCAGGCGCTGGGGAAGGCCGCGGCGATGTAGCGGACCGCGCCGTGCGGGCTGGTCAGCTTGAGGATCAGCATGTGCTCGGCGAGCCAGCCCTCGTCGCGGGCCATCACCGAGGCGATGCGCAGCGCGTAGCACTTCTTGCCCAGGAGCGCGTTGCCGCCGTAGCCCGAGCCGTAGGACCAGATCTCCCGGCTTTCGGGGTAGTGGACGATGTACTTCTCTTCGTTGCAGGGCCACGGAACGTCGGCCTGGCCCGGCGCCAGCGGCGCGCCCAGCGTGTGCACCGCCGGTACGAAGAAGCCGTCCTCGCCCAGCATATCCAGCGCGCCCTTCCCCATCCGGGTCATCACCCGCATGGAGATGGCGACATAGGCGCTGTCGGTGATCTCGACGCCGAGCGCGGAGATCTTCGAACCGAGCGGGCCCATGCAGAAGGGCACCACATACATGGTCCGCCCGCGCATGCAGCCGTCGAACAGGGGTTTCAGCGTCGCCCGCATTTCGTCGGGATCGACCCAGTTGTTGGTCGGGCCGGCGTCTTCGCGATCGAGCGAGCAGATGAAGGTGCGGCTCTCGACCCGGGCGACGTCCTTGGGGTCGGAGGCGGCGTAGAAGGAGTTGGGGCGCTTCTCGGGATTGAGCCGTTTGAGCGTGCCGGCTTCGACCAGCCGGCTCGTCAGCGCCTCCCACTCTTCATCGGAACCATCGCACCAGTGGACGCGGTCGGGCTTGGTCAGGGCCGCGATCTCGCGGACCCAGTCGATAAGCCCCCGATGTTTCGTGGGGGCCTGATCCAGCCCTGGGATCCCCATTTCGCCGCCCATACCGGCGCCTCCTTACACTGATCCGGCGCCGGGCGGTCTCACTGCCGCCCCTGACTCGCCCATGCGCAGCTCCCCCTTGCCTAGACGGGCGGAAGGACGGGAGCAAGTCCAACAGCCGCGGTTGGACCTGACTATCCACCACGTTTCAGCGTCTCGCGGGCGACCACGAGCTGCTGAATCTGGCTGGTGCCTTCGTAGATCCGGAAAATACGAACGTCGCGATAGAGCCTTTCGATCCCGTGGTCGGCGACGTAGCCGGCCCCGCCGAAGATCTGCACCGCGCGGTCGGCGACGCGGCCAACCATTTCAGAAGCAAAGAGTTTCGCCGCCGCGGCCTCCAGCACGATGTTCTGTCCGGCGTCGCGCTTGCGGGCCGATTCCAGCACCAGCGCGCGGGCCGCCAGCGCCTCGGTCTTGGAATCGGCGATCATCGCCTGGATCAGCTGGAAGCTGGCGATCGGCTGGCCGAACTGCTTGCGCTCGCTGGCATAGGCCACGCAGTCGGCGATCAGCCGCTCGGCGACGCCCACGCAGAGCGCGGCGATGTGCAGGCGGCCCTTGTCGAGCACCTGCATGGCGACCTTGAAGCCTTCGCCCTCCTCGCCGATCCGGTTCTCGACCGGCACGCGGACGCCGTCGAAGATGACGTCGTGGATCTGGGCCCCGTGCTGGCCCATCTTCTTCTCGGGCTTGCCGACCGAGAGGCCGGGCGAGTCGCCGGGCACCAGGAAGGCCGAGACCCCTGCCCCGCCCTTGGCGTCCGGGTTGGTCCGCGCCATCACCGTGAAGAGACCCGCCTTGCCGGCGTTGGTGATGAACCGCTTGGCGCCGTCCAGCACATAGTGGTCGCCGTCCAGCCGCGCGCGGGTCTGGACCGAGGCGCTGTCGGACCCAGCCTCCGGTTCGGTGAGCGCGAACGAGGTGACGATCTCGCCGGACGCGATCCTGGGCAGGTACTTCGCCTTCTGCCCGGGCGTGCCGAACATCACCAGGCCCTGGCTGCCGATGCCGACGTTGGTGCCGAACTCCGAGCGGAAGGCGGGGCTCGCCTTGCCCATCTCGAAGATCACCAGGCACTCGTCTTCCATCGACAGGTCGAGGCCGCCGTATTCCTCCGGGATCGACAGGCCGAACAGCCCCAGGTCGCGCATCTCGCGGATGACGGGTTCGGGCACCGCGTTGTTCTCGGCCACCTCGGCCTCGATGGGCCGCAGGCGCTCGGTCACGAAGCGGCGGACGGTGTCGATCAGCTGGTCACGGGTTTCGGCGTCGAGCGCCACGGGCGGCCTCCCTCGAATGTCCCGCTCCGATTAAGGCGCCGGAGCCGCCGCGCAAAGCCGCTTCAGCCCGTATTGCGCAGACCCGCGGCCACGCCGGCCACGGTCAGCTGGATCGCCAGCCGCACCCGCTCGTCCTCGTCGCCGGCGCGGCGGCGCGCCAGCAGCTCGAGCTGCAGGTGGTTCAGCGGGTCCACCGCCTCGGCCGCCAGCGCCACCGATTCCGCCAGGTCCGGCTGGTTGTCGAGCAGGCTTGAGCCGCCCCGGATCGCCAGCGCCAGTTCCACCGCCGCGTCATGCTCGCGCCGCACGGCGTCGAAGACGCGGCCCCGAAGCTCGGCGTCGGGGCACAGCGCGGCGTACTTTTCCGCCATCGCCATGTCCGATTGCGCCAGCGCCAGTTCCATGTTGGACAGCAGCGTCGCGAAGAAGTCGTCCTCGGCGTGAAGCTCGCTGAGCTCGCCGGTCGTCAGCCCCGCCCGCTTCGCGCCGCCCGCAAAACCGTACCAGCCCGGCAGCATGAACCGCGCCTGCGACCAGCTGAACACCCAGGGGATCGCCCGCAGGTCCTCGATCCGGCGGCTTGGGGTGCGCGAGGCGGGGCGGCTGCCGATGTTCAGCAGGACGATCTCGGCGATCGGCGTCGCCGACCAGAAGAAGTCCTCGAACCCCGCCGTCTCGTAGACCAGCTCGCGGTAGGCGTGGAACGAGTGCTCGGCCAGCCGGTCCAGGACGATGTCGGCCTTGCGCTCGCCTTCGTAGGCCTGCTTGCGGCTGGCCATCAGCACCGCCGCCACCAGGCCGTCGAGGTTGCGCCGCGCGGTCGGCTGGTCGCCGTAGCGGCGGGCGATCATCTCGCCCTGCTCGGTCATCCGCAGCCGGCACTGCACCGTCCCCGGCGGCTGGGCCAGCACGGCTTCGGCCGCGGGACCGCCGCCCCGTCCGACCGAACCGCCGCGTCCGTGGAACAGCTGCAGGCCGACGCCCGCCCGCCGGCACTCGGCCGCCAGCGCCGAGGCGGCCCGCGCCACGCCGCGGCGCGAGGCGACATAGCCGCCGTCCTTGTTGGAGTCCGAGTAGCCGAGCATCACCTCCTGCACCGCCGGCTCGCCCAGCGTGCAGCGGGAAACCGGCAGCTCCAGCCA
>CAMLKO010000041.1 GCA_946480495.1 uncultured Caulobacteraceae bacterium | reverse complement strand
ACCTGCCTGCCCTCCAGCCGCTCGATGGCCGGCTTGAACTTGATGTCGCCGCAGCCGGCCCGGGTCAGGAACTCGCCCGAGACGGAGGGGTGGGCCTCCAGCGGCTCATGGTCGGGCTTGGGCAGGCCGTAGTCTTCCATGTTCCCGAGCGTCTTCTTGATCACCTTGCGCGCCATGGCCAGGCCGATCTTGCGGGGGATCCAGTTGGGCAGCATGGCTTTGTCGGCGGGCTTGCCGTTCATGTACTTGGGCAGCACCCACACGCCCCGGCGGGCCGAAACCCACAGCGTCTTGGCGATCGGCCGCTGGGCGAGCTCGGAGGCGATATCCATCGCCGAGTTGCCCATGCCCACGACCACGATGTTCTTGCCGCGCATGTCCACCGGATCGAACGGATCGCTGTAGGCGTGGGAGTGGAAGGCGACCCCGTCGAACTTGCCCGGATACTCGGGGATGCGCGGGCTCCAGTGGTGGCCGTTGCAGACGAAGAGGGCGTCGTAGAAGCGCGTCTCGCCGGTCGAAAGCGTCACTTTCCACAGGCCGTCGTCGGTCCGCTCGGCGTGCGTCACCGCCGTGTTGAAGGTGATCGTCCGGCGCAGGTCGAAGTGGTCGACGTAGTCCTTGAAGTACTGGAAGAGCTGGGCGTGGTGGGGGAAGTCCGGCCAGTCCGCCGGGACCGGGAAGTCCTCGAACGCCAGGCGCCACTTGGACGTGTCGATGTGCAGGCTCTCGTAGCAGGCCGACAGGCCGTTGGGGTTCTTGTAGTACCAGTTGCCCCCGATCTCGTCGGACATCTCGAAGCAGTCGTACGGGACGCCCGCGTCCTTCAGCCGCTTGGCGGTGGTAAAGCCCGAACAGCCCGCGCCGATGATGCAGGCCTTGGGGAGGGGGGATCCCATGGCGACTCCTCAGATTTCAAACAACTGTATCAGACGGTGCGCTGAGCGCGATCCTTCTCGTTCGCGGACCGGATCATCTGTCGCACCTGCTCCCAGCGCGCGTCGTCCCAGGCGCGCAGGCCCGCGAAGTTGCCGCCGGTGGCCTGATAGGCCGCCCCGTCGATGGCGATGGTCTGGCCGTTCACGTAGGCGCTCAGCGGATGCAGCAGATAGACGGCGAGGTTGGCCAGTTCCCGCATCTCGCCCACCCGGTTCATCGGGTTGGAGCTCATGTCGGAATAGGCGCTTTCCTGCGAGCCGGGGTTCAGCCGCGCGCTCATGCCCTCGGTCGGGAAGGGGCCCGGAGCGATGGCGTTGAAGCGGATGCCCTTGCCGCCCCATTCGACGGCCAGCGACTGGGTCATGGCGTTCAGGCCCGCCTTTGACATGGCCGAGGGCACCGTGAACGGCCCCCCGTTCCACACCCAGGTCGTCAGGATCGAGATCACCGAGGCGCTCCTGCCCTCCGCGATCCAGCGCTTGCCGCACTCCAGCGTCACGAAGAAGGAGCCGCGGAAGACGATGTTGGCGATGGCGTCGAAGGCGCGCGGCGACAGGTCCTCGGTGCGGCTGATGAAGTTGCCGGCGGCGTTGTTGATCAACCCCGTCAGCGCCCCGCCATCCGACCAGATGCGGTCGACCATCTCGGCGATGGCCTCGGGCACGCGGATGTCGCAGGCGATGCCGACGACCTTGCCCCCAGACGTTTTGGCGTGGGCGTCCGTCAGCTCCCTGGCCGCGTCGTCCAGCACCCCGCCGCGCCGGCCGCAGATATAGACCTCGGCCCCCAGCATCAGGCAGGCCTCGGCCATCACCTTGCCAAGGCCGGTGCCGCCGCCGGTGATCAGGATGCGCTGGCCCTTCATCAGGCCGGGGCGGAACATCAGGTCGTCGGGCGCGAAGGTCATGGGGGCTCTCCTGCGATGCCCCGATAGCGCGCGCCCTTACTTAGGGGAGGTCAAGCCTCAGCCCACGAAGGCCCGTTCGAGCACGAAGTCGCCCGGCTCGGCGTTGGAGCCTTCCACCAGGCCCTGCGCTTCGCAGACCGCGGCCATGTCCTTGATCATCGCCATCGAGCCGCAGAGCATCACCCGGTCCTGCTCGGGATCGAACTTGGTCTGGTCGATGCCGAGGTCGGCGAAGATCTTGCCCGACGCGATCAGGTCGGTGAACCGGCCCTGGTTCTGGAACGGCTCGCGGGTGACGGTCGGGTAGTAGATCAGCTGCTTCTGGGCTTCCTCGCCGACCAGCGGGTCTTCGAAGATCTCAGCTGTGAAGAGGTCGCGGTAGGCGAGTTCGGCCACCTCGCGCACGCCGTGGCCGACGATGACCTGCTCGAACTTGGAATAGGCTTCCGGATCGCGCGCCACCGACAGGAAGGGCGCGAGGCCCGTGCCGGTGCCGAACAGGAAGAGGCGCTTGCCGGGCTTCAGGGCGTCGATCACCAGCGTGCCGGTGGGCTTCTTGCCCAGCAGGACCGTGTCGCCGACCTGGATGTGCTGCAGCTTCGAGGTCAGCGGGCCGTCCTGGACCTTGATCGACAGGAACTCCAGCTCCTCGGCGAAGCTCGGCGAGGCGATCGAGTAGGCGCGCAGGATCGGCTTGGCCTCGCCGGGAAGCCCGATCATCACGAACTCGCCCGAGCGGAAGCGGAACGCATCCGGCCGGGTGATAGCGAAGCTGAAGAGACGGTCCGTCCAGTGCTTCACCCAGAGCACCGTCTCGTGGTGGTAGGGTGAGTTGGCTTGCACGGGTGCGTCCTTGAGCGCCGTCGCGGTCATGCCCTTGTATCCCAAAGCGCCGCGGCGGTCTTAAGGCGGCGCGTCTCATTTGATGTTGCATCGCGCAATGTCAACGCGCGGTATGATGCGGGCGCTTTTAGCTTTTCTGCTCGCCCGTACCCGGATCGGTCTCGGTGTGGGGGTTCTTCACGGAGCCTTCCGACCCCGCCGGCTCGGTCGCCGGGCGCGGCGGACCGTCGCCGGAAGGGCGGTTCTGGTGCTGCTCGTCCTCGACTTCGCGGTTATCGGGACGGCGGTCCGGCGGGCGCTGCATGAAGGGTGAAGGCGCCGGCCGTTTGCGCGATCCGCTCCGCTTGCCGGGGAGGGCGCTCGCTGATAAACGAGCCGGCTCCGGCGATGAGCCGTACGCGCCGGCGGGCGAGACCGCCTTCCGGCGCGTTCGTCATTGTCTGGAGGAGTGTAGCTCAGCTGGTAGAGCATCGGTCTCCAAAACCGAGGGTCGTGGGTTCGAGTCCCTCCACTCCTGCCATCTTATATAAATGCGTCCGCGCAACGGACGCCGCCGATTGAAAGGTCGATCCGCCTTGGCCAAGAAACAGGGCAATCTCGCTGCGATGAAGACGCGCGCCGCCCGCGCGAAGGCCGCCGCCGTGGCGCCGGCCGCGTCCAGCGCGCCCGTCGCGCCGAAGAAGCGCACCAGCCTGCTGAAGTTCGCGCAGGAAGTCCGCGCCGAGGCGCGCAAGATCACCTGGACCAGCCGCCGGGAGACCTGGATCACCTCGGTCATGGTGTTCATCATGGTCGTGCTCGCCGGCCTGTTCTTCTTCTTCACCGACAACGCCCTTGGCTGGGTCGTTGGCCAGGTGCTCAAGTTCGCGAACGCGGGATAAGCAAGATGACCGATACAGCCGCCGACACCCCCGCCGCGCGCCCGTCCAACCCGCGCCACAAGTGGTACATCGTCCACGCCTACTCGAACTTCGAGAAGAAGGTGGCCGAGAGCATCCGCGAACAGGCCCGCCAGCAGGGGCTCGAGGACCAGTTCTCCGACATCCTGGTGCCCACCGAGGACGTGGTGGAGATCCGCCGCGGCCGGAAGGTCAACTCCGAGCGCAAGTTCTTCCCCGGCTACGTGCTGGTGAAGATGGAGATGACCGACGAGGCCTACCACCTCATCAAGAACACGCCGAAGGTCACCGGCTTCCTCGGCTCCGGCAACAAGCCGATGCCCGTCTCCGAGAAGGAGGTGCAGCGCATCGTCGGCGCCATCGAGGAAGGCGTCGAGCGGCCCAAGCCCACCATCACCTTCGAGATCGGCGAGCAGGTCCGCGTCACCGACGGCCCCTTCGCCAGCTTCAACGGCGCGGTGGAAGACGTCGACGAGGACCGCGCCCGCCTGAAGGTCACCGTGTCCATCTTCGGCCGCGCGACCCCGGTCGAGCTCGAATACAGCCAGGTCGAAAAGGTCGGCTGAGTTTGCTTATCCGCCGCGGCTCCTGTATGGGGCGCGGCTTCAAATCCGTGGGAGGGGCTGCCCGCACCACGGCTCATAGGCGGCATTAGGTTGTCGCCGCCAGAGGAGACAGACGATGGCCAAGAAGATCTTGGGCTACATCAAGCTGCAGGTGCCCGCCGGCGCCGCGACGCCTTCGCCGCCCATCGGGCCGGCGCTCGGCCAGCGCGGCGTCAACATCATGGGCTTCTGCAAGGAATTCAACGCGCGGACCGAGAAGGAAGTGAAGGGCACGCCCCTGCCGACGGTGATCACCGTCTATCAGGACAAGAGCTTCACCTTCGTCACCAAGACCCCGCCCGCGACCCACTACCTGAAGGAAGCGACCGGCCTTAAGTCCGGCTCCGGCAAGACCGGCCGCGAGAGCGTCGGCTCGATCACCCGCACCCAGCTGCGCGAGATCGCCGAGAAGAAGATGAAGGACCTCAACGCCAACGACATCGAAGCGGCCGCCCGCATCATCGAGGGTTCGGCGCGCGCGATGGGCCTGAAAGTGGTGGAGGCCTAAATCATGCCCAAGCAAGCCAAGCGCATCCAGGCCTGGACCGGCGACCGCGACGCGGTCCACGCCGTCGAAGAGGCCGTCAAGCTGGTCAAGGCCAACGCCAAGGCCAAGTTCGACGAAACCATCGAGATCGCCGTCAACCTGGGCGTCGATCCGCGCCACGCCGACCAGCAGGTCCGCGGCGTTGTCGGCCTGCCCTCGGGCACCGGCCGCGACGTCCGCGTCGCCGTCATCGCCAAGGACGCCAAGGCCGAGGAAGCCAAGACCGCCGGAGCCGACATCGTCGGCGCCGAGGACCTGGTGGAGCGGATCCAGGGCGGCTTCATGGACTTCGACCGCGTGATCGCCACGCCCGACATGATGGCCCTCGTCGGCCGCCTGGGTAAGGTGCTGGGCCCGCGCGGCCTGATGCCGAACCCGCGCGTCGGCACCGTCACGCCCAACGTCGCGCAGGCCGTGAAGGACGCCAAGGGCGGCGCCATCGAGTTCCGCACCGAAAAGACCGGCATCATCCACGCCGGCGTCGGCAAGGCGAGCTTCACCGAGGAGCAGATCCTGGCCAACGTCCGCGCCCTGGTCGACGCCCTCCAGAAGGCCAAGCCGTCCGGCGCCAAGGGCACCTACATCAAGCGCATCGCGCTCTCCTCGACCATGGGCCCCGGCTTCCGGATCGACACGGCCAGCCTCGGCGCCTAGGCGTCAGGGTGAGTTCTGAGTTTGCAGCGGGCGGCCCTTAGGCCGCCCGTTCGCGTTTCAGGGCAGACCCGTTGTCTAGACGGATAGCCGATGCTATCTATCTGTCTAGATGGAGACATGCATGGCCTTCCACGTTCGCGACCGACAGACCGATGCAATGGTTCGTGAGCTCGCGCGAAAGCGGCAAGTCGGCCTGACCGACGCCATCAAGCTGGCGGTCGGCGCCGAGTTGCGGCGCGATCTTCAGGCCACCCCCATGCTGGAGCGTATTCGCGCTGTCCGCGCCGAGGTCGCGAGCCGCAGGAAGACCGGGCTCAAGGCCGACAAGGCGTTCTTCGACGAACTGTCCGGCGACGACGACTGATGTTCGTCGACGCCTCCGCGCTTTGCGCCATCCTGCTGGGCGAGCCGGACGCCGACGCGCTCACGGTGAAGCTGTCGGAGGCGCCTTACCGCCTGACCTCGGCTATCGCCGTCTTTGAGACCGTCCGCGCGCTGATCCGCGTGGTGGAAATGGACGTGTCGGAGGCGCGTGCTGTGGTCGCGCGGTTCCTCGACGTTGCGGAGATCGGCACGGTCGCCATTGGGGACGCCGAGCGGGAGGCGGCTCTCGACGCCATGCAGCGGTTCGGCAAGGGGCGTCACCCCGCCAGGCTGAACATGGGAGACTGTTTTTCCTACGCCTGCGCCCGGACGCACGCCGCGCCGCTCCTGTTCAAGGGCGACGACTTCAGCCAGACCGATATCGAAGCGGCCTGATCAGGGCAGCTGCGGGAAGTCGGGGTCGTGGCGCAGGGTGGCGGCGCGGCTGAGCGCGAGCGGAGCCAGCTGTTTCCAGCAGGCTGCGTCCTCTTCCCGGTGAGCGCCCTGACGCTCGAACGCCCGCAGGCGCCGGGCCGCGGCGATCTTCAGCATGTAGGCATGGGCCTCACGCGCGGTGGGCTGCCAGGATCTCGGCTCGTGGTCGGACATCTACGCCTCACTCGTAAACTGCCCCCCAGTCAGCGCACCAAACCACGAAAACGCTGCATTGTTCCAAAATAAACTAAAGTAATTCAAGGACTTGGTGAATAAGCCCCTAACAACCGGCGCCTTTCGCCAACGGGCGCCGGTACCCCGCCGACCCCCGCGATATGATGAAAATGCATGAATACAAAAGGATGGTCTCGCCGGATCGGGCGCCGGCGTGCGCCCGCAGTGGTTAAAGCCTCGAGCCGCGATCCAAAACCGCGCGCGGCTTGAGTTTTGCGCCTCTTGGCTCTATAGGCACCCGCTTCCGTCGCTGGGCCCTGGCCCGGAGGCGGTCCTGTCCGAGAACTACGGGGCTTCGGGGTCACCGAGGCCGCAAGCGGGGAAGAGCCCTTCCACGCCGTGGGGAGACGGGGAACGAGACGCCAAACGCATTCCCTCCTTACCGGATGGGCGCGCGGCGGACCTTTCCTTTTGGACAGGCTGATCCGGCTCGCATTGCGGGGGCGACCCCTCATGCGCGTCTGTTTCGGCTGCCGGATGGTCCGGCCGCTGCATTGAAGTAGGAGACCGCAATGGACCGCGCTCAAAAAGCGGAGTCGATCGAGACGCTCAAGGGCGTCTTCGAAGGCGCCGGCGCTGTCGTCGTGACCCATTACCTGGGTCTGACCGTTGCGGAAATGACCGAGCTGCGGGGCCGCCTTCGCAAGGAAGGCGCCACGCTCAAGGTGGTGAAGAACACTCTGGTCCAGAAGGCGCTGGACGGTTCGGTTGGCGAGGCGGGCGACGCCCTCTTCACCGGCCCCGTCGCCATCGCCTATGCGCCCGACCCTGTCTCCGCCGCCAAGGTCGCGACCCAGTACGCCAAGGACAACGACAAGTTCACCGTCGTCGGTGGCCTCATGGGTCAGACCGTGCTGGACCAGGCCGGGATCAAGGCGCTCGCCACGCTCCCGTCGCTGGACCAGCTTCGCGCCAAGCTCATCGGGCTGCTGCAGGCCCCGGCCACCAAGGTGGCGGGCGTGCTGCAGGCTCCGGCCGGGCAGATCGCGCGCGTCATCGGCGCTTACGCCGCCAAGGACGCCGCCTAGGTCATCTCCGCCAACCCACATCCCATCTCGTAAGGAACAAACACCATGTCGAAGCTTGAAAAGCTGGTCGAAGACCTCTCCACCCTGACCGTGCTGGAAGCCTCTGAGCTCTCCAAGCTGCTGGAAGAAAAGTGGGGCGTCTCCGCCGCCGCTCCGGTGGCCGTGGCCGCCGCCGCTCCCGCCGCCGGGGGCGCTGCTCCGGCCGAAGCCGCCGAAGAGCAGACCGAGTTCACCGTCGTGCTGACCGCCGGCGGCGACAAGAAGATCAACGTGATCAAGGAAGTCCGCTCGGTTCGTCCGGACCTCGGCCTGAAGGAAGCCAAGGACCTGGTCGAAGGCGCTCCCCAGAACGTCAAGGAGAACGTCTCCAAGCAGGAAGCCGAAGAGATCAAGAAGAAGCTCGAAGAAGCCGGCGCTTCCGTCTCGATCAAATAA
>CAMLKO010000040.1 GCA_946480495.1 uncultured Caulobacteraceae bacterium | reverse complement strand
GGAGCTACGGCTGGTTTGCGCTGGTGATGCTGTTGATGATCACCCTCTACCGGCTGCCCGAGTTCGTCATGGGGCCGATGGCGACGCCCTTCTACCACGACCTCGGCTTCGAGAAGGCCTTCGTGGGCGAGGTGCGGCTGTCGGCGGGGCTCGCGGGCACGCTGACCGGCATCACCGTCGGCGGCTTCCTCGCCGCCTGGCTTGGCCGCATGCGGGGCCTGATGGCGGGCGCGGTGCTGCAGGGGCTGGCCGTCGCCTCGTTCGCGTTGCTGGCGGTATTTGGGCCCGACCCGAAGCTGTTCGCCGCGGTCATGTTCTTCGACAACACCGGGGTCGGCGCGGCCGGGGTGCTGCTGGTGACCTACATGTCGAGCCTGACCAGCCTCGGCTACACGGCCACGCAGTATGCGCTGCTGAGCTCCAGCTACACCTGGGTCGGCAAGATCCTGAAGGGCTTCTCAGGGGCGGTGGTGGAGAGCCTGCAGGGCAGCTACGGCCTGATGGGCGGCTACGCGGTCTACTTCGTGGGCTGCGGGCTGATCGGCATCCCGGCGCTGCTGCTCTGCATCCTGATCGCCATGACCCGGCCCGGCATGCCGCGCGATCACGCCGTCAAGCAGACCACCTGAGCCACGCGCAGTTCGCGCCGCAGGCTGTCGGCCACGCGGCCGTAGTTGTCGGTGGTGATCGGCTCGCCCGCGGCGTCGGCCGGCGGCGTCTGTTTGGCCGCGGCGAGCGCCTCGCGGATGGCGCTGGGGTCGGTGGTGTAGATGCGCCCGCGCCGGGGCGCTTCGGCGATCGTGACCCCGATCACCCGCCCGCTCGAATCGAGCGCCGGCGCCCCTGACAGCCCCGCGAGCGAGCCGTGCACGCTGTCGGTGCGCCCGGTCTCGGCCCAGACCAGCACCGGCTCGGTCCGCGCGCCGCGTCCGCGCACGATCAGGTTCTCGCGCCCCAGCAACCGCGAGGTCGCTTCGCCCGGCTCGCCCTGCGGAAAGCCCGGATGGAAGGCGCGGTCGCCCCGGCGCAGCGGCCGGTCGATGCCCAGCGGCATGGCGGGCGCCCCGCCGTCGGTGGTCAGGATGGCCGCATCGCCGTCGGGGTCGAGCGAGACCTTGGCCGCCACCCCGCGGCCCTCGGCCACGACCAGCGCGGCCTGGCGGCAGCCTTCGACCACGTGGCGGGCGGTCAGCCACACGCCGCTGTCGGACACGGAAAAGGCGGTGCCCGAACCGGGCTCGGTCTGGCCCGGCACCTCGACCACCACGGCCGGATCGAACGGCGAGGAGGGCGCCAGCGGCAGGCCTTCCTCTCCCGGCACGGGCGGCGGCGGGGCCGGCGCGTCAGCCTTCTCCCGCCGTCCGACCGCCGCCACGAGCAGGGCGGCGACGACGGCGGAATAGACCAGCCAGTCGGGAAGACGCGGGAAATGCATACTCTAACCGGCCATGGCCGCCGCAAGGATGATGGCGGTGGCGAGCTTGACCCCGACCAGCAGCGCGGCCGCGGCCATCTCTCCATCCTGGATGCGCTTGGGCAGCCCGTGCAGCACGAGGTCCGTCAGGCGAAAGACCAGCAGCTGCACGGCGATGGTCGCCGCGCCCCAAAGCCCGATCTCCACCGCCGAGGTCGAGGCGCTGAGCGACACCGCCAGCGGAATGGCGAGCCCCACCAGCATGCCGCCGAGCGACACGGCCGCGGCGACATTGCCCTCGCGGATCAGCCGGATCTCCTTCTGCGGGGTGAGCAGGATGTAGACGCCCGCGCCCACGATCAGGAACAGCATGGTCAGCCCCGCGTGCAGCAGGGTCAGCGGAAAGCCGGTGGCGAAGGCCTGAATCTCCGGGGATTGCAGCTGGTTCATGGGCGCGCGGGTCTCTTGGGCTTCAAACGTCAGCGTTGACGAGAAAGATGTGGGCGAGAATCGCCTTGCTAGCCAGCGGCTGCGAGCTTTCGCCGCGCGCTGGCCCGCAACTTCTCGCTTTCCGACTTCAATTGGCCGCAGGCGGCGAGGATGTCGCGCCCGCGCGGCGTGCGGATCGGCGAGGCGTAGCCGGCGCGGTTCAGGATCGCCGCGAAGGCCTCGATCGTCCCCCAGTCGGAGCACTCGTAAGGGCTGCCGGGCCAGGGGTTGAACGGGATCAGGTTGATCTTGGCCGGGATGCCCTGGACCAGCTTCACCAGCGCCTTGGCGTCGGCCGGGCTGTCGTTGACGCCCTTCAGCATCACGTACTCGAAGGTCACCCGCCGCGCGTTCGACAGCCCCGGATAGGCGCGGATCGCGGCCATCAGCTCGGCGATGGGGTGCTTCCTGTTCAGCGGCACCAGCTTTTCGCGGAGTTCGTCGTTGGTGGCGTGCAGGGAAACGGCCAGCATCGCCTGGGTCCGCTCGCCCAGCGCCTTCAGCTCCGTGACCACGCCGGAGGTCGAGACCGTGATCCGCCGCCGCGACAGCGCGATGCCCTCGTTGTCGCTGATGATCTCCATGGCGTCGGCGACCGCATCGAGATTGTAGAGCGGCTCGCCCATGCCCATGAAGACGACGTTGGAGAGCTGCCGGTCCTCCTTGGGCGAGGGCCATTCGCCGAGGTCGTCGCGGCACACCTGCACCTGGGCCACGATCTCGGCCGCCGTCAGGTTGCGCACCAGCGGCTGGGTGCCGGTATGGCAGAAGGTGCAGTTGAGCGTGCAGCCCACCTGGCTCGACACGCACAGCGCCCCGGCCCGTCCGACGCCTGGGATGAAGACGCTCTCGATCTCGATGCCGGGCGCGGTCTGGATCAACCACTTGCGCGTGCCGTCCTTGGAGACCTGCCGCTCGACGATCTCGGGCCGGGCCAGCGTGAAATGCTCGGCGAGCCGGGCGCGCGTGGCCTTGTCGATGTCGGTCATCCGCTCGAAGTCGGTGATCCCGAAGTGCTGGACCCAGCGCCAGATCTGGCCGCCGCGCATCTTCGCCTTCGCCGGCTCAACCGCCCCGCTCTCCACCAGCGCGGCCGACAGCTGCGCCCGCGTGAGACCGGTCAGGTTCACGGGCGCGGCGGGCGCGGGCGCTTTCGTCGCGCGGGAAAGGTCGAGGGTGACGCTCACGGGTTACTCTGCCAATCGCCGAGAGATGGTGACGCGCCGGTACAATTGCATTCGCACCGCGGGAAGTGGTGCCGCCAGGGTGACTCGAACACCCGACCTACGCATTACGAATGCGCCGCTCTACCGGCTGAGCTATGGCGGCCCGCCTTCGGGAGGGGGCTATTTAGACGCGCGGGGGGCGCTTGCCAAGCGGCGGCGAAGGCCCAGACGTCGCGGCGCCGGCTCGCCCACCGTGGGCTGAAGGAGCTCGCCCAGGCCCGGGTCGTCGGGGATGGGCATGACCGGCGCGCCGGTTTCGGCCGCGCGGACGAAGGGGGTCGACTCCACGTAGGAGACCGGCAGTTCCGGCAGCTCGCTGAGCGCGCGTTCGTGGCGCTCCAGACGCGGGTGGATCAGCTCGCCCGTCTCGGCGTAGGTGGCGACCAGCCGCGCCCAGTCGTCGCGATTGTAGGCGAAGGCGCGGCCCTCCGGGTCGAGGTCGGACCAGTCGGGCTCCTGCGGGGCGCCGGCGCCGCGGGCGATCCAGGCGCGGGCCTCGTCGGGGTTGCCGTTGGCGAAGGCGACGCGGGCCATCAGGCCGGCGATGCGGGCGGTGGGATCTTCCGCGCCCAAGGGCCGGGCGGCCTCGCGCGCCGACGCGGGATCGCCCGCGATCAGCGCCTGCTCGACGCTGAGGATGCGGCTTTCGCGCGCCTCGGGGCTCATCGAGGCCAGGCCGGCCAGCCGCGCGGCGCGTTCGCGCGGCGTCTCGTCGGTGCGCAGGTCGCGGTAGGCGAGCCAGAGCGCCGGGTGGGGCGCTTCCTTCCACGCCTGCTCGATGATGGAGGAGGCGCGGCCGACCTTGCCGTCGGCGGCGAGCAGGCGGGCGGCCATCACCACCCCGGGCGCGAAGCCGGGCTGCAGCCGGGCGGCCTGCAGGGCGTAGTCCAGCGCCTGGGCGCGGGTGCGGTCGTCCTCGGCGCCTTCCAGTCCGGCTGCCGAGGCGGCGAGCAGCGCGGCGCGGGCGCGCTCGGCCACGATCGGGGTGACGATCTTGCGTTCCAGCGCGCCCTTCACGAGGTCCAGCGCGGCGGACCAGTCGGCGGCTTCCAGCTTGGATTCCAGCACCGCGCGCCAGGCCCAGCGGGCGGTGCGGGTGAGCTCGTAGGCGCTCTGGGCGTGGCGGAGCGCGGCGGCCTTGTCGCCTTCTGCGAGCGCCGTCTGCATCATTCCCTTGTGGCCGGCCAGCCGCATCTCGGCGAAGCCCAGCATGGCCGAGTAGGCGGCCTGGGCGGCGGGAAGGTCGCCCGCGGCCTCGGCGGCCTGGGCGGCCAGCACGCGCACGAGCGCGGGGGAATCCTCGGCCAGCACGGCGGCCTTCTGGGCCAGGCGGCGGGCCTCCGATCCGTCGCCGGCGGCGGCGGCGAGGAAGCCGCGCGCCAGCACTTCGCCGGCCTGCTTGCGGCGGTTGCGCTCGCGCGCGCGGGCGGCGCGCGCGGGCGCGTCCAGCAGCCACATCAGCCCGCGCCAGAAGATGGTGGCGGCGAGCGCGGCGAAGAGGACCAGCAGGGCGGCGGTCGCGGCGGTCATGTCCACCCGCCAGCCAAGCCAGGTCAGGGTCGCGCTGCCCGCGTCGCCCGTCATGGCCAGCACCGCGATGGCGACGGCGGCGAAGAAGACGATGACGATGGTGGTGCGGATCATGTCGCCGGCCTCGAGACGGCGGCGAGGTTGGCGAGCGCGGTCGCACGGATGGCGGCGACGCGCCGGTCGATGGCGGCGCGGCGCTCGGCCCCGATCCGCCAGTCGGCCATCGCGGCGTTCGCCTTGGGCGGCAGGGCGTTGAGGGTGGTGAGCGCGCCGTCGATGTCGCCGTCGGCGACCAGCCGCTCGGCGCGGGCCAGCACGGCGTCGGGCATGTCGCCCTTCAGCGAGCCCACGCGGCGGATGGTGACGATGTTGGCCAGCGCATAGCCCAGGCGGTCGAAGAAGCCGGCACGCTCGCCCGGATCGCGCGCGGCGACGGAGGCGCGGGCCGCGGCGTCATCGAACCCGGCGGCGAGGGCGGCCTTGGTCGGCGCGCCGGTCTGGGCGAGGCGGCGAAGGGCGGCGGCGTCGGGCGACAGGGGCAGGACCCGTTCCAGCGCCGCCAGTTCGCGGTCGAAGGGGCGCGAACTGTCGGCGGCCTCGGCCAGCAGGGCGGACGCCAGCGCCGCGGCCGCGGCGTCGACGGTGCGGTTCTGCGAGGTCTCCAGCGCCTGGACGCGGGATTCCAGGCCGGTGACGTCGGTGGAAGTCGCAGCCGGCGCGACAGGCTCCGCCGGCGGGACGGGCTCGGCGGCCTCGACGGGCGCGCGGGCGGCGGGAGCGACCGCAACCAGGCTCGCCCCGTGCTTGAACGGCCGGATGCTCCAGACGTAGGCGCCGGCCGCGGCCCCGGCCAGCAGGCTTCCCAGGCACAGCGCCACGACCCAGCCGCCGCCCATGCCGCGCCGGCGCGGGCGTTCATAGGCGCCGGGGTAATCCGGCGGCGAAATCTCGGTCGGGTCGGGCGCTACGGTCATGAACGCTTCGGCGGCTACCTCAGGCGATTATCTCAGGCCTTCCTGTCTAGCAGATTAAGCAAGGCCGCTTCGACCGGAATAGGGCTCGACGCCACACCCGCCAGTTCAATTTTCGCCAGCGGCCGGGCCACCGCTTTCGACAGGCAAACCGCCCGCAGGTGGGGGGCCGGATGCTTGCGCAGGATCCTGGCCAGCACCTTTGAGGCCTTGGGCGAGTGAAGCAGGACGATGTCGATCTTCGACAGGCCCTCCAGGAAGGCCGGATCGAGGGGCGCGGGCACGGTGTCGTAGAGGGCAAGCGCGCGGGCCTCGACCCCCGCCTTCTGCAGCGCGCCGACGAGGTCGCCGGCCGGCTCGACCGGGCCGGGGTTCAGCACCACGCCGCCGCGCAGTTCCAGGCTGCGGGTGGCGATGCGGGCGGCGAGCGCGGCGACGTCCCCGTCGCCTGACAGCACCGAGCGGAAACCGGCGGCCTTGGCGGCCTCGGCGGTGGCGGCGCCCACGGCGAAGACGCGGAAACCGCGCTCGGGCGAGGCGGCCGCGAAGGCGCGCACGCCGTTGGCGCTGGTGAAGGCGAGCGCGCGCACGTCGTGCAGGTCCATCTGCGGGTGGGGCAGGCGCTCGAGCGTCAACAGCGGCTGGACGAGCGGCGCATGCCCGTGCGCGGCCACGCGCTCGGCGGTTTCCGAGGCCGCGGGTTCGGCCCGGGTGATCCAGACGGTGAGGGGCTTTCTCGCCATAAAGCTCAAACTGGGCTGTTTGGCGCGTTCGATCAATCGTTTAGCACAAGGGCCTCACCGCCCTCGGCCCGCACCTGGGCGCCGAGTTCGAGCCCCAGCGCCCGGGCGGCGGCTTCGTCGGCGGCCTGGACCTCGCCCTGCCGGCGGAAACGGCGGGCGCCGTCGGGGGTCAGCGCCTCGACGATCAGCGATAGCGTTCCGCCCTCCAGCCGGGCGTGCGCGCCGATGGCCGTGCGGCAGGAGCCTTCCAGCGCAAAGAGGGCGCCGCGCTCGGCGGCGACGGCGAGCGTGGTGGGCGCATGGCGCAGGGCGGCGAGCCAGGGCGCGTTGGCGTCCCCTTCGCGGGTCTCGATGGCGAGCGCGCCCTGTCCGGGGGCGGGCGGCGCCTCGATCGGGTCGAGCAGCGACGATGCCAGGTCGCCCAGGCCCAGGCGTTTGAGGCCCGAAAGCGCGAGCAGGATGGCGTCGGCCTCGCCGGCTTCCAGCTTGGCCAGCCGCGTGTCGACATTGCCGCGCAGGACCATGACCTTCAGGTCCGGCCGCCGGTGCAGGGTCTGGGCCTGACGGCGCATGGAGGCCGTGCCCACGACCGAACCCGCGGGAAGGTCGTCGAGGGTCTTCGCCTTGTGCGAGAGGAAGGCGTCGCGGGGGTCTTCGCGCTCGGGGATGGCGGCGATGACGAGGCCCGGCGGCAGCTCGGCCGGCACGTCCTTCATCGAGTGGACGGCGGCGTCGATGCGGCCGTCGAGCAGCGCCTCCTCGATCTCCTTGGTGAAGAGCGCCTTGCCGCCGATCTCGAGCAGCCGGCGGTCCTGGATGCGGTCGCCGGTGGTGGTGATGTGGACGAGCGGCGCCACCTCGTCGGGACGGTCGGGCGCGCCGAGCGCGGCGGCGATACGCCGCTGCATCATGCCCGACTGCGCGAGCGCCAGCTTGGAGGCGCGGGTTCCGATGCGGACGACGGGCGAGGCCATGCGTTCCCGCTACAGCGTGACAGAGGCGCCTGCAAATAATAGTCAGCGCTGATGACCATGACCGTCCTCGGCATCGAGACCAGCTGCGACGAGACCGCCGCGGCCGTCGTGCGCCGCGCCGACGATGGCCACGTCGAGGTGCTATCGTCGGTGGTGGCGAGCCAGATCGCCGAACATGCGCCCTATGGCGGCGTGGTGCCGGAGATCGCGGCGCGCGCCCACGTCGAGGTCATCGACGCCATCGTGGCGCGGGCCATGGACGAGGCCGGCGTCGGCTACGGCGACCTTACCGGCGTGGCGGCGACCGCCGGGCCGGGTCTGGTCGGCGGGGTGATGGTCGGGCTGTCGTTCGGCAAGGCCGTGGCGCTGGCGCGCGACCTGCCGCTGGTGGCGGTCAACCACCTCGAGGGCCACGCGGTCTCGGCGCGGCTGTCGGCGGATATTCCCTATCCCTTCCTGCTGCTGCTGGTCTCAGGCGGCCACTGCCAGCTGCTCGAGGTGGCGGGCGTCGGCGCCTGCCGCAGGCTGGGCTCGACCATCGACGACGCGGCCGGCGAGGCCTTCGACAAGATCGCCAAGAGCCTGGGCCTGCCCTACCCGGGCGGCCCGGCGCTGGAAAAGCT
>CAMLKO010000039.1 GCA_946480495.1 uncultured Caulobacteraceae bacterium | reverse complement strand
CCGTGTTCGGTGATGAGCGCGGCTTTGCGCTCGGTGGTGATCGACATCGGATGATCTCCGCTCAGGTGAGTTGGAAGACCCGCACCGGATTGAGCCGTCCGGCGCGCATCTCGCACAGGGCTGCCAGGCGATCCCCCTCCATGGCTGAAACGGTTCTGGACCCCCCGGTAAGGCGGGCCTTCAACGCTTCGACCTGTCGGGGAACGAGAACCAGGCTGCGTCCCTGCGCAAGGCTGGCGGCGTCTTCGGCGGTCACGGCCAGCACCGGGATGTCGTCCAGTGCGGTCACGACCGGAAGGAGTGCCTCCAGCGCGCGGGCCTTATGGCCCAAATCCTCAAGTTTTTCCAGCGTTATCGCCCGCCCTTCGTCGAACGGCCCCACGCGCGTGCGGCGCAAGCTGCTGACGTGTCCGCAGGCGCCGAGCGCCTCGGCCAGGTCGCGGACGACGGCGCGGACGTAGGCCCCCTTGCCGCATTCCATGGAAAGCTCGACGTGGTCGGGGTCCGGGGCGCCGATGACGGTCAGCGCGTGGATGGTGATCGGACGGCCCTCCAGCTCGAACTCCACGCCTTCGCGGGCCAGGTCATAGGCGCGCTCGCCGTCGACCTTGATGGCCGAGTAGTTGGGCGGGATCTGGATGATCTCGCCGACGAAGCGGGGCAGGACGGCGTCGACCTCTTCCAGCGAGGGGCGCACGTCGGAGGTGGCGACCACCTCGCCCTCGGCGTCGCAGGTGGAGGTCGAGCGGCCCCATTCGATGGTGAAGCGGTAGGCCTTGTCGGCCTCGACCAGGTAGGGAACGGTCTTGGTCGCTTCGCCCAGCGCAATCGGCAGGATGCCGGTCGCCAGCGGATCGAGCGTGCCGGCATGCCCGCCCTTCTGGGCGTTGAAGATGCGGCGAACGCGGGAAACGGCGCTGGTGGAGGTCAGGTCATAGGGCTTGTCCAGGCACACCCAGCCCGAGACGGCGTCGCCCTTCCTGCGGCGGCCCACCCTATTCCTCGTCGTGGTGTTCGAGGTCACGGCGAACGCGGGGATCGTCGAACAGGCGGCTCATGCGCGTCGCCTCCTCGAAGCTTTCGTCGTGGAGGAACTTCAGGTCCGGCGTGAACTTCAGCTCGATGGAGCGGCCGAGCCGGCCGCGCAGGAACTTCGCATGCCGGTTCAGCGCCTTGACCACCTCCGGCGCGTGCACGCCGCCCAGCGGCTCGACGAAGCAGATGGCGTGCTTGAGGTCGGGGCTCATCCGCACTTCGGAGACGGTCACCGAGATGCCGGTGAGGTCCGGATCGTTGATGTCCTCCTCGCGCAGGATCTCGACCAGCGCGTGACGCACCAGCTCGCCGGCGCGCAGCTGGCGCTGGCTTGGGCCGGCGGGCGCGGGGCCGCGCCCATGCGGGGAATGACGCTTCATGGCGATACCTCGGTTGCCCGGCGGCGGATCGGACGCCTGCCTCGGCGGAAAGGGCGCGCTTCTAGGCTCTGGCCGGGGCGGTGTCCAGAGGCCGATGGGAAAGCCAGGCCCGAAGCTCCAGGTCAGCCTTCAGCCCGAACGGCAGCGCATCCAGCGCCGGGGTGATCCCCAGGCCCGCCGCGTTCAGGGCGTCCGCCGCCCACTCGTTGCACAGGTGGGTGAGGTTGAAGGCCTGCACGCTCCTGAAGAACAGCTGATCGGGCGCGCGCGGCGCCGCGGCGGGAATAGGGGCGCGCCCATCGCCCGCGAAAGCCCGGTCGATTTCGCCGACCAGCCGCCTAAACCCGGCTTCCGAAAGGACGATCTTCGTCACGCCGCTGCGCCAGGCGGCGTCGGGCGCCGCGCGCAATCCGATCAGCCTGACGACCGACGGGTTGCCCGGCTTGAACAGCGCCCGGAAGGCGTCGAGCACGCGGTGGACCGACCAGCCGCGCTCCACGTAGAACCGCGCGTCGCCCCAGCCGGCCAGCACCCAGGCGTTCGGCGTCAGCTTCCGCGCCGCGACGGCGGTGACGCCGCGCGTCTTCGCCAAGGCTTCGCCCGGAAGCGCGATGTCGCTGTGGTAGCCGTTGTCGATCAGGAAGACGGTCACGGTTGGCTCGCCGGGCCTTGCCGGATAGAGCCGCGGATCGCCCGGCCTGATCGTGATCGCCACGGTGAGCGCCAGGAGCAGCAGCAGGAAGGCTGCGAGCCACCTCACATCAGCCGCTCGCGGAAGAACTCGAGCACCCGGCCCTCGGCGTCCTTGGTCGGGCCGCTCTCGCGAAGGTGGATGGTCAGGACCGAGTGGGCCTTCATGCCGGTGCCGGGCTTGGCGTCCTCAGGCTGCAGTTCGATGGCCTCGAACCGGTCGCCGAACTCGCGCTTGAGCATCTCGAAGCGGTCGTCCTTGATGAAGGGGTCGCCAAAGAAGCGCAGGCCCAGCAGCGACAGGTCCTCGTCCTGGAAGCGGCGCTTGGCGCAGGCGATCTCGGCGGCGGAACAGTCGATGGCCGCCTCGCTTCCCTTGCCGACCGGCATGGAGGGTTGCGAGAGGACCGGCGCGATCACGGCCGGCTCGGTCATCATCGCCAGCGCATAGCCGCCGGTGAAGCACATGCCGAGCGCGCCCACGCCCGGCCCGCCGCACTCGGCGTGGGCCTTGCGGGCCAGCGCGCGCAGCCAGTCGACGATGGGGCTCGATTTGCCGTTGGCCCAGACGTTGAATTCCCGCCGCACGCAGATGTTCATGAACATCTGGCCCAGCGCATAGCCCGCCGAGACGTCCTTGCCGGGCTCCCCGAAGAGGCTGGGCAGGAAGACGGTCATGCCCTGGGCGGCCACGCGGTCAGCGAACTCGACGACCTGCGGATGCAGGCCGGGGATCTCGTGGATGATGATGACCGCCGGGCCCGCGCCCTTGCGAAAGACGGTGCGCGTCCAGCGGCCGTCGTCGAAGGCGAACTCCTCGTAGCCCTCGAAAATCTGCGGGTTCTTCATTGGCGGCCTCCCCAGTCGCGCCGCCAATCTGGCACGCTCAGTAATCCGGCGCGAAGACCCAATCGGTCGGGTCGGCGGTATTGGTGCGCGGCAGCCGCCATTCGCCCCGGAACTGGAAGTCCATGGCGGCGCAGAGCTTCGGCTCGCCGGTGCCGGGATCGTCGCCGAAGGCCAGCACGCGCAGCGGCTCGGCGTGGCGGATCGGTCCGATGGAGAGCCATCCGATCTTCGAGCCCGGGCAGAAGGCCTGGACCATCACATTGCCCTGCTCCGCGTCGGGGTCGATGACGTAGAGCGAGCCCACCTTGGCGTCCTCGCCCGCCAGCCGGTCGAGCTTGCCGGCGATGCGGCCGTCGTTGACCGGCTCCAGCACCGCGCCCACGGGAACGGCGGTGGCGCGGATCGCCAGCACGCGGGTGCGCAGCAGGCCCTTGGAATAGGAGAAGGTCAGTCCCTCTCCGGTCAATTCGCGGGCCTTGGGCGACATGGCGTCGTAGCTCGCCATGCCCTTGTCGGCGGCCTGGGCCGGAACGGCGGCAAGGACGGCAAGCGCGGCGGCCGCGCAGGAAGCAACTCGGATCATGGCCTTCACTTCGTCGCCGACAGGTGTTCGCGCAAGGTGGAAAGATCGCCCTCGAAGCCGCTGAGACGCCATGTCCCACCCTCGTTGGTGAACATCAGCAGGCAATCGCCCTTCTTGTGCTCGGTGGCGCAGACGCGGCCGTCGGGCAGGTATTTCAGGGCGCCGGCGATCGCAACCCGGCCCGGGATCGGCTGGTCAGGCGTGTAGCCGTAGGATTCCGCCACGGTGCGGAAGGCGTAGGGCTGGATCAGCGCGGCGGAGGCGACCGCGGCGGCCGGGCGGGCGAGCGCGATGCCGAGCGCCTTCAGCCCGTCGGGCGCATCGGACGCGCGGGCCTCCTGCACGATGCGGCCCTCGATCTGGCGCTTCAGCGCGGGGCGGTCGACGTGGCGGTCGAAGGCGGCCTGGTCGTCGTCGCGCACAGCGACCAGCAGCGCATGGACGTCGCCCGCCGCGTCGAACCGCGAGGTCGTGGCGCAGCCGGCGAGCGTGAGGGCGAGGAGGAGAAGGAGGCGTTTCATGGGCCGCCGAGCAAACACGCGACGCGGGGCCACATCAAGGCAGGGACGATGGAGGCTTTACCGCGCCCTCGAAACCGGCAAGCCTTGGGACCTGTCAGGAGGACCGGATGTTGAAGTCCCCGATGGCGATGGCGTCCCTTCTGCTTGTGGCCGCCTGCGCCTCTGCGCCGCCCCCGCCGGTCGAGGCGCCTGCGCCGGCCCAGGACGCCTACAGCGTCCAGATCGAGCGCCGCGCCAACGAGATGATCGCGGCGGACCCTGCCGGCATTCCCAACGGTCTGACGGTTTCGGTGCTCTCGGTCGACGCGCTCGAGAGCGGGCTGTTCTACAAGGTCGAGCTGAACCTGCCCGAGCGCCGCGCCCACAGGGGCGAGGACTATGTGATCTACGGCCAGTGCCAGCCGGGCGACATCGACCGCTGCGCAGCCCAGATCATCGCCGGCGCGAGGATGCTGAAGTAAGCGTCCGCTAGAGCGAACGCTTCACTTCCTCGACGGTGAAGCACTCGATGGTGTCGCCGGGCTTGATGTCCTGGAAGCCCTGGAAGGCCATGCCGCATTCCATGCCGTTGGTGACCTCGGCGACGTCGTCCTTGAAGCGCTTGAGCGTCTGCAGGGTGCCGAGCTCGAGGACCACGATGTCCTCGCGGACGATCCGGACCTTGGCGCCGCGGCGGACCACGCCCTCGGTGACGCGGCAGCCGGCGACCTTGCCGACCTTCGAGATGTCGAAGACCTGCAGCACCGTGGCGTTGCCCAGGAAGGTTTCGCGCTGGATCGGGGCCAGCATGCCCGAAAGCACGCCCTTGATGTCGTCGAGCAGGTCGTAGATCACCGCGTAGTAGCGGATCTCCACGCCCTCGCGTTCGGCGAGGTCGCGCGCCTGCTTCGAGGCCCGGACGTTGAAGCCCAGGACCGGCGCGCCGGCGCCCTTGGCCAGCAGCACGTCGCTTTCGCTGATCGCGCCGGCGCCCGACAGGATGATGCGCGCGCGCACCTCTTCGGTCGCCAGCTTGTCGAGCGAGCCGACAATGGCTTCGGCCGAGCCCTGCACGTCGGCCTTGATGATGACCGGCAGCTCGCTGACCTTCTTGGTCTGCAGCTTGGCCATCATGTCGGCGAGCGAGGCCTGCGCCATCGGCTGGCCGGCCGTGCGTTCGCGGCGCTTGCGTTCGCGATAGTCGGTCAGCTCGCGGGCGCGGGCTTCGTTTTCGACCACGGCGAAGGCCTCGCCCGGATCGGGCGTGCCGTCGAGGCCGAGGATTTCCACCGGCACGGACGGTTCGGCTTCGGCCAGCTGCTCGTCGCGTTCGTTGAGCAGGGCGCGCACCCGGCCCCAGTTGGCGCCGGCCACGACGATGTCGCCGCGCCGCAGCGTGCCGCGCTTGACCAGCACGGTGGAGACCGCGCCGCGGCCCTTGTCGAGCTTGGCCTCGATGACCACGCCCTCGGCCGTGCGGTCGGGGTTGGCCTTCAGGTCCATCAGCTCGGCCTGGAGCAGGATGCGCTCGACCAGCTCCTCGAGGCCCGTCTTCTTGGTGGCCGAGACCTCAACGGCCTGCGTGTCGCCGCCCAGGCTTTCGACCACGATCTCGTGCTGCAGGAGCTCGTTGATGACGCGGGTCGGGTCGGCGTCGGGTTTGTCGATCTTGTTGATCGCCACGATGATCGGGGCGCCGGCCGCCTTGGCGTGCTGGATGGCCTCGATCGTCTGGGGCATGACGCCGTCGTCGGCCGCCACCACCAGCACCACGATGTCGGTGATGTTGGCGCCGCGCGCCCGCATCGCCGAGAAGGCCGCGTGGCCGGGCGTATCGAGGAAGGTGACCCGCTCGCCGCCCTTCAGCCGCACCTGGTAGGCGCCGATGTGCTGGGTGATGCCGCCGTGCTCGCCGGCCGCCACGTCGGTGGAGCGCAGCGCGTCCAGCAGGCTCGTCTTGCCGTGGTCGACGTGGCCCATGACCGTCACCACGGGCGGGCGCGGCAGCAGGCTGGCGTCGGTGTCGTCGGCGGAGAGGAAGCCTTCCTCGACGTCGGATTCCGAGACCCGGCGAACGGTGTGGCCGAACTCGGTGGCCACCAGCTCGGCGGTGTCGTTGTCGATGACGTCGTTGATCTTCAGCATCACGCCCTGACGCATCAGGAACTTGATGATCTCGACGCCGCGGGTGGCCATCCGGTTGGCCAGCTCCTGCACGGTGATGACGTCGGGGATGACGACTTCGCGGGCGACCTTGGCCTGCTCGACCCCGCCGCCGCGGCGCTTCTCGCGCTCGCGTTCGCGGGCGCGGCGCACCGAGGCCAGCGAGCGCATCCGCTCGACGGCGTCCTCGTCGTCTCCGGCGAGAGCCTGAATGGTCAGACGGCCTTCGCGGCGCTTGGGTTCGCCCTTGGTGCGCGAGACGGCCTTGCCGGGCGCGGCGCCCTTGCGGCGATCCTCCTCGTCCTCGACCGGGCGGCGGTCGAGGTTGGCGGACCCTGGACGCGGCGCCTGGCGGGTGGCGCGCTGGATTTCGGGGGCCGCCGGCGGGGCGGCGGGAGCACCTGGACGGGGACCACGCGGTCCGGCCGGGCGCTCGCCGGTGCGCGGCGCGGGACGCGGCGAGAGCGCCGAATAGCGGACGGTTTCGCCCGGACGGCCGCCTTCGCGCGGCGGCCGCTCGGCGCCGCGATCCTCACGCGGAGCGCGGGCCGGAAAGCCCTCGCGGTCGCCGCCGGGACGGGGCGCACGCTGATTGAACGCCGGGCGCTCGGGGCGATAGGTGGTGGTGGTCGGCCGGTCGTCGCGACGTTCGCGGCTCGGCTCGTAGGTGCGGGTCTGGCTGGACGGGGCGGCGGCGCGCGGCTGCAGCGCCGGCGACGGCGCCGGCGCAACTTCGGCGGCCGGCGGCTCGGGCGGCGGCGGAGGAGGCGCGGCCTCGGCTTCCGGTGCGGCGGGCGCAGGGGCCGGTTCGGCGGCAGCGCGGCGTTCGGTTTCGCGGCGGCGCACGTCTTCGTCACGCGCGCGGCTTTCGGCGGCCTGACGCTCCTGCTGCTGGCGGGCAAGTTCGATGGCGCGCTGGCGGCGGGCGGCTTCTTCGGCGGAGAGGCCGTCGGCGCCGGGCGCGGACGGCGTGGCGGGACGTTGCGACGAAGGCGGGCGCGGCTCGAAGGTGGCGCGCTTTTCGGCCGGGGATGGCGCGGCGAGGTTGCCGCCGGCGGGCGCATGAGGACGTGCGCGCTTGGTCTCGACGACAACCGTCTTCGACCGCCCGTGGCTGAAGCTCTGCTTGACCACGCCCGCGCTTACCGAGCCCGCGCGGGGCTTCAGGGTGAGGGGGGCGCGTCCCGAGGGGGACTGGGGCCGGCCGTTGTCGTTTTCGTCGCTCATTCGCTCTCTTTACTCGTCGCCGGACGGTCCGGCTAAAGACCCGTCGTTCAAAAGGACAAGGGCCAGGACGGTTGCCCGTCCGGCCCTTACAGGCTCTCGCCTTGCGGCTCCTCGCGCCAGCTCTCAGGGAGAAGCGGGCGAAACCCGGCCAGCCTGAGGACATCCTGTCCCCACCGGTCGGCTCCTCGCCCCGCAAGGAAGGCGCTGTGTATCACATTCTCTCCGCCCAAGGCCAAACCCAATTCGGCCGAAGAGAAGACGCCGATCAGGCCAGGTCTGGGGTCGAGATGACGGGCAAGGTTGAGGATCTTCGTCCGGCCGTCGTCCGCCCCGTCCGAGGCTTCGACCAGCCAGGCGACCTTGCCCGCGCGAAGGGCTGAAGTGACCTTCTCGAACCCCGAGGTAAGGTCGCCCGCCCGCCGCGCAAGGCCCAGACCGTCCAGAAGTCGCCTGGCGAGCAGCCGTTCCACCTGATCGGCGAGGTCGGCGGGATGGGAGAGCTTCGCCTTCGCCGCGCGCGAGAAGAGGTTCTTCTTCGCCGCCGTCTCGACCGACGCCCGGTCCGCCGCGACCCAGAGTCCTCGGCCCGGCAGCTTGCGGGCGAGGTCCGGAACGACGACGCCGTCCGGACCGGCCACAAAGCGGATCAGCTTCGCCTCGTCCATCACCTCGCCGGAGACGATGTCCCGGCGCTCGCG
>CAMLKO010000038.1 GCA_946480495.1 uncultured Caulobacteraceae bacterium | reverse complement strand
TCGATGCCCATGTACTTGCGGCCGTACATGCTTTTCTCGACCCAGACGCCGTAGCGCTCGACCACCTCGCCCTCGGGGTCCGCGCCCAGCTCGACCTTCAGGCCATACTTGCCGCGGAACTTGCCGTGGCTCTTGGCCGTATCCTTGGAGACGCCGACCACCACGGCGCCCGCCTTGTCGAAATCCGCCGCGGCTTCGGAAAAGCCGATCGCCTCGGCCGTGCAGCCGGAAGTGTCGTCCTTCGGATAGAAGTAGAGCACCACGACCTTGCCCTTCAGATCGCTCAAGCGGACCCGGCCGGTGTCGGTCGAAAGGTCGAAGTCGGGTGCGCGATCGCCAGCCTTCAGGTCTGCCATCGGATTTCCTTCACGTTCCGGCCTTGTTAGCGCCGACAATTGATGCGTCAAACCGGGTTCGTCTATAGGGCGCTACAGGCAAGGGAAGGGGGCCGCATGCTGAAGCCCGCCGTCAGGTATGGGCTGATGACGCTTGCGGCGCTCGCGGTGATCGCGGCTGCCCTGCTTGCCGCCTTGTCCGTAGGTCCGATGAACGCCGGCGCGCTGCGCCCGGTCGTCGAAAAGGTCCTCGCGGGTCAGATCGCCGGCGGCCATGCAAAAGTCGGCCAGGTGCAGCTCGTCCATTTCGGGCCCGCCAACGCGATCGGCCTGCGGATGACCGATGTCTCGCTGGACGACGGCAAGGCTCGGCCCGTGTTGCGAGCGAAGCTCGTGGAGACCGGCCTTGGCCTCGATTCCATCGGCCTGTTCGCCCCCGCGCCCTCGCACCTGGTGGTGAAGGACTTCTTCGCCGCGATCAGCGCTTCGCCGCAGGGCGCCTTCGAGCTGGGCTACGACGCGGCCGGACCGCCGCCGCCGCTCGATCTCAGCACGCTCATCTTCTCCCTCACCGGCAAGCCCCGCCGCGACCGGCCGCTGAGCTACCTGCGCAGCGTCGACCTGGAGAACGGGACGGTTCTGATGCGCGAGGTGAGGGGACCGGTCGCCTGGAAGGCCGCGATCGCCAGGGTGGCGTTCGAGAAGACGAAAGGCCGCCTGTCCGCCGAAAGCCGCCTCATCATCGACGACGGCGTCAACCGCGCCGTCATCAACGGCTCGGCGCGCGGGGCCGTGGGGCTGAAGCAGCTCGCCACCCAGGGCTCGATCCGCAACTTCGACCCCGCCCGCGTCTTTCCGGCCAGCGGCCTGACGCGCGGCATCTCCGGCCTCGATTCGCTGATCCAGGGACAGGCCCACGTCGACTATGCCGCCGACCGGGGCGTCACAGTCGCCGACGTGACCGGCCATGCGGGCCCGGGCAGCTGGCGGTTCGGGAGCATCGTCCAGCCGATCGGCGGCGCCGACGTCGTCACCCGTTACGACCCGGCCAGCAAGCAGGTGGTCCTGCAGACCTTCCGCCTCGACGCGCCGCGAACCCAGCTGAACGTGGTCGGGCGCCTTTGGCTGGCCCCCGAGCGCAAGGGCCAGCCCGCGCGCGTCGAATACCGCCTGACCAGCGACCACAGCCTCCTCACCATCGCCCCGCACGCCCAGCCGCAGACGCTTGACCGCATGGTCCTGACGGGCGCGCTGACGCCGGAGAAGGGCAGGCTGGAGGTCCGCGACCTGCGCGTGCTGATGGCCGGCCAGCCGGTGAAGATCAGCGCGCTCCTCTACCGCGGCGCAAATCCGGACATCTCCTGGGGCATGAAGGCCGACATCGCCGTCGGCGGCGAGATCGGCATCCCGCAGGTCTTCGCCTTCTGGCCGGAGGGCATCGCCAAGGGCGCGAGGCTGTGGCTGGAGCCGCGGCTGGTGTCGGCCCGCGTCACCGGATCGACCATCCACGCCGACATCCCGCCCGGCCAGCTCGACCGCCACAAGCTGAAGAACGAGCAGCTGCGGATCGCCTTCAACTACCGCGAGGGCGTGCTGAAGGTCGCCCCCACCCTGCCGCCCATCGAGCACGCCGTCGGCTCCGGCGTGGTGCAGGGCGACCGCCTCGACCTCGTGATGCCGTCGGGCCAGCTCTACAAGCTCGCCCTCACCGACGGCGTCGTGACCATCCCGCGCTTCAAGCCCCGGGGCGCGACCGCCACCTTCGGCGCCCGGACGCGCGGCGACATCGGCGACATGCTGACGCTCATCAACATGCCGCCGCTGCAACTGATGGGCCCAACCGGCATGTCGCCCGACCGGCTGAGCGGCCCGGCCGAGCTGAAGATCGTCATCACCCGGCCGATGTTCTTCCACGTCCAGCCGACGGACTATGGCGCGCGCTACGCCGGGACGATCCGCAACTCGGTCATCCGCGACGTCGCCATCGGCATGGACCTGACCGGCGGCGACATGGCCGTGGAAGGCGACCTCAACCACATGACCGCCAACGGCGTGGGCAAGGTCGGCCCCTTCGCCGGCAAGATCGCCTTCCAGGCCGCGCTGCGCGGCAGGAACGCCGGCGCCAAGGCCATGGACCTCGACGGCAGGGTCAGCTTCGTCGGCGCCGAGGGCGCGCCCTTCCAGGCGCACCTGAACACCCGCAACGGCGCGGGCGGCGGCGTCATCCGCTCGCGGGTCTTCGGCGGCAAGATCCAGTGGGACCCCCGGCATGTCCTGGCCAGCGGTACAGGCCAGCCCGAAGCCTGGCGGCTCGCCGGATTCCCCGTGGGCCGCGGCCTGTCGTCTCGCGTCCCGGTCCGCCTGGCGATGAACGCCAAGGGCGGCCAGTGGGTCGGCAGCCTCGACGCCGACGCCTATTCCGGGACCCTGGCCTACGCCCGGACTCCCGCCCGTGTCTTCCGCTACGCCGCCGACATCACGCCCGATGAGGCCGTCCGCATGGGCCTCTCGCATTTTCCGCTGTTTGGCCGTCCGCAGCAGCTGGTGGTCAACGCCTCGCTGCAGGACCTTGGCGGCGCGGCCGACTACACGCTGGCCGGCATGAAGGGCCGCGTCGAATGGCGTCCGGACGGCGCTCCCGACGTGCTCGCCTATCGTTTCCGCACCAGTCTCGACCGCCAGGACTTCGCCGACCTCGGCCTGCCGCTACGGCCCGAGGCGCCGTTCTCCATCGACGCCCAGGGCACGGCGGCGCGCGGCGGCATTTCCGGCCAGGCGCAGGCCGCCGGCGCCTCGATCCGCTACAGCGTCTCGCCCGAGCGATCCGGCCGCCGCCAGATCGCGCTCTCGGGCTCGGCGCCCGAACAGACCTTCGTGCGGCTGGGCCTCGACGTGCATGAGTTCATGGACGGCGCGCTCGACTTCACCGGCCGCCTCGACCAGACCGCCGACGGCAAGCTGAGCGGCCGCCTCGAGACCGACCTGTCCCGCGCCGCGCTGTCGGTCCCCGACTCCGGCTGGGCCAAGCCCGCCGGCAAGCCCGCGCGGGGCTACATCGACCTCGCCGTGCAGCCCGGCGGCGGCGTCACCGTCCAGCACATCGTCGCCGAAGGGCCGGGGCTGGAGGTCAACGGCTCGGCCGTGCTGACCAAGGACCAGCTGGCGTCGCTGTCGCTGCCGACCGTGAGGCTGGAGGGCTTCTTCGACGGCGCCCTGCAGGCCCGCGAGAGCCGCGAGGGTTTCCAGGCCAACGTCGCCGGCCGCTATCTCGACTTCCGGCCGATCCTGAAGCGGGTGGAGAAGGTCTCGGGCTCCGGCTCCGGCGGCGGTGGTGCGGCTTCCAAACAGACGCTGCGCCTCGACGCCGATCTCGACCGCGTGCGTCTCTCCGAAAGCGGCTACGTGAAGGACGTGAAGCTGAGCGGCGGCTGGGGTCCACCCGACCAGCGCCGCGCCACGCTCACCGCCGCCACGCTGGCGGGCGCCCCGATCAGCCTGAAGGCCTGGCCGGACAAGGACACGACCGCGCTCTCCGTCGACGTGGCCGACCTCGGCGACGTGGCCAAGTCGCTGGGCGGCTACGCCAACCTGCGCGGCGGCCATGCGACGGGGACCGGCCGCATCGTCGAGGGCGGCTATGACTTCGACTTCGACGTCCGCGACCTCACCATCATCCGCGTGCCGGGCGCGGCGCAGCTGGTGGCCACCAACGGCGCCATCGTCTTCGACGAGGTCATCGCCCCGCTGAAGATCCGCGGCTCCGACGTGACGCTCGAGGACGTCCGCGCCACCGGCAAGTCCGTCGGCCTCACCGCGCGCGGCATGATGGACACCAAGACCCACACGCTGGACGTGATCGGCGTCGTCACCCCGGCCTACGTCCTGAACGCGGCGCTCGGCGGCGTGTTCGGCGCGCGTGAGAGCGAGGGCCTGTTCGGCATTACCTACACGGCCAAGGGTCCGTTCGAGGCGCCGAAGATCACCATCAATCCGCTGTCGGTCGCAGCCCCCGGCTTCCTGCGCCGGATGTTCGAGCCGCGCACGCCCAAGGCGCCTCAGGGGTAGGGCCGACCCTTCAGCTCGACGACGTTGCCCTCGGGGTCGGTGATGTAGACGGACGGCCCGCTCCCTTCCGCGCCGAAGCGGTCGACCACTTCGCCGGCGTCGATGCCCTTGGTCTTCAGGAATTGCAGGATCGCCTCGCCGTCGAACGGGTCCAGGCGCAGGCAGAAGTGGTCCATGTTTCGGCCTTCGCGGCCCGGCGCCGCGCCGCCGGCCTGGCCGAGCGGGCCTTCGAGATCGACCAGGTCGATCATCGAGCGGCCGGCCTGCAGCTGGACGAGGCCGAAGCGCTCCTGGACCTTGGCGACCGTGCAGCCCAGCACGTCGCAGTAGAACGCCTGCATGCGCGCCAGGTCCCTGGCGCGCAGCACGATGTGGTCGATGTCTCTGATCCGGATAGCCATCGGACCCTCCCGCCGCGGATCATCCCACAGCGGGAGGGCGAAGGGCTAGTTAGTCGACGACCTGATAGCGGCCGGTCGAGTCGCGGCAGACGCGCACGAAGCGCTTCTGGGTGCGGCCGTCGGGCAGGTAGATCGGGCTTTCCGCCAGCGTGCACTGGTCGGCGCTCGGTCCAACGGCGGCCGGGTAGTTGTAGGCCGGGCCGTAGCTGTCATCGCCGTAGTAGGGATCGTTGTAGCCGTAGCTGCGGCCGTTGTACGGGCTCGCGCCGTAATACGGCTGCTGGCCGTAGCCGTAGCTGTAGGCCGGCTGCGGGGGAGGGGGCGGAGGCGCGGCCCGCGAACAGGCGGCCGACTGCTGACCCACCGACGCGCCGAGCGCGGCGCCGACAAGGCCGCCGAGCACCGCGCCTTCGGTCCGCACGCCATGAGCGGCGATGTTGCTGCCGACCGCGGCCCCGATCGCGGCGCCGACAAGGCCGCCGGTCGTGCTGCGTTGGGTGGTGTCGCGCTGGCAGGGGTCGTAGTTGTACCCGCCGCCGTAGTAGTTGCCGGTGTTATAGCCGTAGCCCGAGCCGTAGTAGCTCTGCGCCGAGGCGCCGGTCGGAATGGCCGCCAGACCGGCGACGGTGGTGACCGCCGCCACGCCGGCCATCAGGCCCTTCATCAATCTAGTCATGGTACTCACCCTTTCTGGGCTTTGATGCAGACGGTGGAAACCGGAGCCTAGCCCCGGCCGCTCGGCCGCCAGACGCCGTCACGTCCGCGGCAAACTTCGAAACTGTGGTTGCGCCCGCCGTAGTACTCCTGGACCCACCGGCAGTTGGCCTTGTGGGCGGAGATGCGGGTGGGATAGGCGACGCAGTGGACGTTGCGCTTGGCGATCTCGTGGCCCGCGACCGCGCCGACCCCGGCGCCGAGGATTGTGCCTTCGGTCCGCGCACCGTGTCCGGCGAGCTGCGAACCCGCGAAGGCCCCGATCAGGCCGCCGACGACGGCGCCCTTGTTGCCCGCCGCGCGCTTCTGGGCCGCGCAGAGATCGCCCGAGCCGTAGGTGCGTGCGCTCTGGGCGCTGGCGAACTGCGGAACGACAAGCGTTGAAGCCGCGATGGCGGCGGCGCTGACGAGCGCAAGAACTGTCTTCATATCCATAGTCTCCTTGCGACCGCAGCGAGGGAGATTCGCCGTGGTAAGGGTGAAGGTGGCTGGGCGAACCTGAATGGTCGCTGAACTAGGGAGGTTCCATGGCGGGCGCGCCGGTCGAGCTCGAAATCGGCAGGATCGGCGCCCAGGGCGACGGGGTGGCCGACGGCCCCGTGTTCGTGCCGCTGACCCTGCCCGGCGAGCGCGTCCGCGCCCGGGTCGAGGGCGAGCGCGGCGAGCTGCTGGAGGTCCTGCGCGCCAGTCCCGAACGTATCGCGCCGGTTTCGCCGCACTACGGCGAATGCGGCGGCTGTTCCCTGCAGCATTGGGCGCATGGGCCCTACCTCGCCTGGAAGGCCGAGCAGGTGCGCCTGGCGCTGGCCCGCGAGCGGATCGAGACGGACATCCTGCCGCCCTTCGCCGCCTCGCCGGGCGCGCGGCGGCGTCTGGCGTTGCACGCACGCAAGGGCGGGGCGGGGGCCGAGATCGGCTTCAAGGCGCGCCGGTCCTGGCGGCTGGTGGCCATCGACGTCTGCCCCATCGCCGACCCGCGGCTGGTCGCGGCCTTTCCGGCGCTGCGCAGGCTCGCCGAGCCGTTCCTGGAGCATCCGAAGTCCGCGCCGACCCTGCACGTCACCTGGACCGCCACCGGCCTCGACGTCGACGTCACCGGCGTGGAGCGCCGCTCCGGCGGGCTTTCCGCCGATGCGCGGATGCGGGCGGCCGAAGCCGCCCCGGCGGGCGACATGGCGCGCGTCACCATGGGCGGCGAGATCGTCTATCAGGCCCGCCAGCCGATCGTGCGGCTGGGCCCCGCCACCGTCGCCCTGCCGCCCGGCGCCTTCCTGCAGGCCGTCCCGCAGGCCGAGGAGGCGATGGCGGCCTTCGTGGCCGAGGCGGTGGCGGGGGCAGGGCGGCTGGCCGACCTCTACTGTGGGGTGGGCACCTTCACCTTCCGGCTGGCGCAGGTCGCGCCGGTTCTCGCCGCCGATTCCTCCGCGCCGGCCATTTCGGCGCTGAAGGCCGCGATGGCGACCGCGCCCGGCCTGAAGGCGATCACCGCCGAAGCCCGCGACCTCGCCCGCCGCCCGGTGCTGTCGGCTGAGCTGGCCAAGGTCGACGCCGTCGTCCTCGACCCGCCGCGCGCCGGGGCCGCCGAGCAGGCCGGAGAGATCGCGCGCTCCAAGACGCCGCGCGTCGCCTACGTCTCCTGCAATCCGGCCACCTTCGCGCGCGACGCCCGCACGCTGGTCGACGCGGGATTTCGGCTCGATCGCGTTCTGCCGGTGGACCAGTTCCTCTGGTCGCCCCACATTGAGCTGGTCGGCGTCTTTTCCCGGTGAGGGCGATGAAGAAGCAAGGCAGGCGAGGGGCGTTCGCGATCGACGCGGCCGCGCATGTCGCCGCCCAGGCCGCCAAGGCCGCGTGGTGGACCGCCACCGGCCGCGCCGCCCGCGCCTTCGTCCGCCCCACGCAGGGCGAGCAGGCGAAGTCCTTCGAATCCACCACGCCGCCCGTTTCCCGCGAGCGCCTGCGCAACGCCTATCTTTCCGCCTTCAGGAAGGACGCGCGCGACGTGGCGGCGGGCCTCTATCCGGCGATGGACACCGAGGTCGATCCGGCCGAGGTCTTCCGCCGCGCCGCCGACGTCCTGACCGACGCCAAGGCGGTCGACGAGCGCCGCCGCAAGGCCCACGGGACAGAGGTCCGTGACGTCACGAATTCACGAGCTTATCCAGCCTATTACCGTCAGAACTTCCACTACCAGACCGGCGGCTGGCTGACCGAGGACAGCGCCCGCCGCTACGAGGCGCAGGTCGAGGCGCTGTTTTCCGGCGCGGCGGGCGCCATGCGCCGCCGCGCCCTGTCGCTGCTGGCCAAGGCCTGGCGCGGCCGCGACCAGCGGGGGTTGAGGGTTCTCGACCTCGCCTGCGGTTCCGGCGGCTTCCTGAAGGACCTGCGCGCGGCGTTTCCTCGCGCCAGGCTGTTGGGTCTCGACCTTTCGCCTACCTACACGGTCGAGGCGCGCGACCGCTCGGGCGTTCCCGTGGTCCAGGCCAACGCCGAGCGGCTGCCGTTCGCCGACGCCAGCCTGGACGCCGTCACCTGCGTCTACCTGTTCCATGAGCTGCCGCCGCGCGTGCGCCCCGTGGTCGCCGCCGAGATCGCAAGGGTGCTGAAACCCGGCGGCCTGCT
>CAMLKO010000037.1 GCA_946480495.1 uncultured Caulobacteraceae bacterium | reverse complement strand
TTCCAGAAGTCGTAGGCCCACGGATAGCGGAAGGGCTTGTAGGCGTGAGAGGGTGTGAGCAGGCCGGGAAGGGTGCGGACGTTCTTGTCGGTCATGGCTCTGGCCCGTTCGGAAAAGGTGACTCGTGAACCTCACTTTGAGGCAGATGTAGCGTTCAGTCGAGCCGGTTAACGCAATATGTAGTGCAGGACTTTGGGGATAACTATGGCCAACGCAATCACGGTTTACGGCGCGCGCGGCTCCGGTTCGGTGGCGGTCGAGGCCACGCTGAAGCTGCTGGGCGTCCCCTACGAGCTGGTCGACGCGCCCGCCGAACTCTCGGAGGCCTTCGACGCGACCATCGAGGTCGTGAACCCGATGAAGCAGGTGCCGGCGCTGGTCCTGCCCTCGGGCGAGGTGATGACCGAAAGCGCCGCGATGCTGATCGGCCTTGCCGACCTTCATCCCCAGGCCCGGCTGGCGCCCACGCCGACCGACCCGAAGCGGGCGCAGTACCTGCGCTGGATGGTCTACATCCCCGCCGCCATCTACTCGATCTACTGGGTCCGCGACGTGCCCTCGCGCCTTGCCGCCGACCCCGAGGCGGAGAAGATCATCCTGCAGCGCACCGCCGAGCGCATCGCCGACTGCTGGCGGATGATGGACGAGCAGGTGACGCCGGGCCGCTACATCCTGGGCGACGAGCTGTCGGTGCTCGACATCTACGTCGCCGTGGTCAGCCGCTGGACGCCGAGGCGCCGGCGCTTCTACGAGGTCGCGCCGAAGATGAGCGAGGTGGTGAAGCGCGTGGACGCCGAGCCCAGGCTGGCGGATTTCTGGGCCGAGCGGTTCCCGTTTTCCGACGGCTGGGAGGGCTGACCTGCGGCGTCTCGACGCAGGGCCGTTAGCCGGTTAGGCTCCCGGCCTTCACAAACGGGAGGCTAGTTCCATGCGCATCGTCACCATCGCGGCCGTCGCCGCGCTCGCCCTGACCGCCGCCGCCTGCTCGCAGAAGGCCCAGGAACAGGCGGGCAACGCCGCCGACAACGCCGCCGCGGCCGCCAACCAGGCCGGCAGCGCCGCCGCCACCACCGCGGCCGACATGGGCGCCGCCGCCGCTAACGCTACCGCCGCCAACACGACGGAAACCACCACCACGACCACGACGACCAACACCACGACCACCAACGCCCAGTAAGGGTTCTGCGGAGCCTCGGCGCATCGCCGGGGCTCCCTCCTACCCGGGCCCGCCCTGGTCCTGATAGCCCTCGTCCGGCTCGGACGGCGGCGGGACGTCCAGGTCCGGCGGCGGCGCCACGATGGGCCCACGCCGCGACGGCGGCTCAGGCTGCGCCATATCCCCGTCGGCGGGCTGATCTGACGAAGGCTCGATCGGAACCGCCAGCTGGCCCTCCAGCCCGGTCGGATTGGGCGCGAGGTCCTCCAGGCCAAAGTCGTTGGCCGCCATCGGCTGTTCTTCCTCGGACGAAGGCGCCGCCTGGATGCCGCGCACCTGTCCGATGCTCACCGCGTAGCTGGCGAAATCCCGCCAGATCTGCGCCGGCATCCCGCCGCCCGCGACCCGGCGCATCGGCGCGTTATCGTCGTTGCCGACCCACACCCCCACCACCAGGTCGCCGACGAAGCCGATGAAGAGCGCGTCGTGGTAGTCCTGCGTGGTGCCCGTCTTGCCATAGACGGGAACCCCCAGGCTCGCCGCCCGGCCGGTGCCGCTGGTCACCACCGCGCGCATCAGGTCCATCATCCCGCGCTGCTGGCCAGCCGGCATCCGCTGCACGTCGCCGGTGGGAACGTAGTCGGCCAGCCCGTGCGCCCGCACCGGCTCCTGTCCCGCGGCCACCGCCGCATAGGCGCTCGTCAGCTCGATCAGGCTGACCGGTCCGGAACCCAGCGCGATGGTGGCGTCGTTCGGCAGTTTGGAGGTGATCCCAAGGTCGCGGGCGGCCCGGACCACGTCGCGCACGCCGACCTGCTGCAGCAGGCGCACGGCCGCCACGTTGGACGAGCGCGCGAACGCCGTGCGCAGCGGAATCGGCCGGTTCAGGTATTCCCCCTCGTGGTTCTGCGGCGTCCAGCCGCCCAGCCGCACCGGCGCATCGAGCACCATGGAGTCCGGCGTCATCCCGTCGCGCAGGGCGGCCAGATAGACGAACAGCTTGAAGGACGATCCGGGCTGGCGCTGGGCGTCCACGGCCCGGTTGAACTGGCTTTCCTTGTAGTCGCGCCCGCCGACCAGCGCGACGACCGAGCCGTCCGTCCGCATGGCGATCAGCGCGCCCTGGCTGGCGTGCAGCGAGCGGCCGGGCCCGTCCAGGTACCGGCGCAGGATCTGTTCGGCGCGAGTCTGCAGACGGCTGTCCAGTGTGGTCTTCACCACCACCTCGCCGTAGGCCCGTTCGAAGGCGTTCTTGGCCTGGGGCGAGATCCAGTCGGCGAAGTAGGAGCCGACCGGCAGGCTCGGCCGGCCGATGTGCACCCTCACCCGGCGGGCCTGCCGCGCCTGGCGTTTGGTGATGACGCCGGTGTCGACCATCGCCTTGAGGACCACGCGCTGGCGGGCGAGCGCGGCGCGATAGTCCTCGGTCGGATTGAGCCTGGACGGCGCCTTGACCATGCCCGCCAGCATGGCGGCCTCGCCGATCGTCAGCTCCTCGGGCGTCGTGTTGAAATACTGCCGGGCCGCGGCGCGCAGGCCGAATACGCCCTCGCCGAAATAGACGCTGGAGAGGTAGCGGGAGAGGATCTCGTCCTTCGACAGCCGGCCTTCCAGATAGAGCGCGATGACCGCTTCCTGCGCCTTGCGCCGGAACGTGCGCCGGTTCGACAGGAAGGCGTTCTTGGCCAGCTGCTGGGTGATGGTCGAGCCGCCCTCCTCCACGCCGCCGCCGCGGATGTTGTTGCGCACGGCGCGCGCCACGCCGCGCGGGTCGATGCCGATGTGGCGGTAGAAGCGCCGGTCCTCGATGGCGATGAAGGCGCCGGGCACATACTTGGGCAGCTTGGCGACCTCGACGGGCTCTTCCTTGTAGGCGCCGCGCCGGGCGAAGGCTTTGCCGTCGGCGCTGACCAGCACCAGCGTGGGGCTGGGCAGCGGCTCGAGCGCGCGCCCGAGCGGCAGGGCCCAGGTGAGCCAGAGCGCCACCAGCACCACGGCGAGCGCCGCCAGCCCCGCGATCTGCCACGGGCGCCGTCGCCATTTCCACCAGGGCGCCGCCTCTAGCGGCTGAGCCTGGACAGGCGGCTCGGCGGGCGGCGGCTCAGGCTCGATCATGGGCGGGGAAACTCACAAAGGATGTGCAGCCCTAACGGGCAGATGCGGGGTCGGTTCTGCCGCGTCGTGCGTTCAGGCTGCATACAGCTCCCCAGGCCGAATCTGACGCAGTTTCGAGGGGTTTGCCGCCTTGTCCAGAGCTTTGCTGTACGTCGCGTATGGCGGCGGCAAGCTTGGGCGCTAGCGCGGCTTGAAGGAGAAGGAGATGGCCACCAGGCTGTCGTCGCGCTTCTCGAAGCCCTGGACGGGTTCGCGCGGCTTCACTTCGCGGTGCATGTAGCCGATCGAGGCCTGCATCGCGCCGCGCCGCCAGCCGACGCCGGCCTGGGCGTCGCTGACCAGAGCGCTTGTGGCGTCGGTCGACCAGCCCGCCCGCTGCAGCCCGCCGTCCTCGCCGCGCAGCATGTTGAGGCCCACCGAGCGGCTGCCGCCGGCGACGAACAGGTACCAGCGGCCCTGGTCGCCGAAGCTCTTGCCGTCGCGCACGCCCAGGCCCTGCAGCCGGCCCGCCACGCGGTCTTCGACGCTGATGGTCGCGCCGGCTTCCGCGCCCGGGCCGGCGTTGCTGAGGCCCAGGCCCGCGTGCGGCGTCAGCGCGACGTCCTGCTCGCCCGTGCCGAAGCGCACCGCTTGCGGCCACTCGCGCGTGACGGTGACGTCAAAGCCCTTCGGCTCGAAGCTGGCGTCCTTCGACGGCGCCAGCGGAATGCGGCCGCTTGCGTCGCGCAGGACGCCGCCGACGTCGACCTTCAGCGTGATCGGCGCCCTGGCGTTCTTGCCTGCCGTAAATTCTGTGGAGCGCCACTCGCTGGCCGCCGCCTTGCTGGTGTCGAACACCGCCGCGGAAAGCGGGGCCAGCGCGGAATGACCCTGAGCATGAGCGCCCGTGGCCGCCATCGCCACGATCAACGCCCCCATACCCTGCCAACGCATATGCCTACCCAGCCACTCAAGCTCCGGAGTGGAGCTTACATCGCTGTAAAGCGTGGAAACGGCGGCGGTTCCGCCGCTCAAGCGGAGGTTACTGGCCGTCCGCCTCCAGGGCGTCGCCATGGCCGTCGAGCCCGTTGCCATCGAGGCCGTCGGCGTCATGTCCGTCCAGCCCGTTTGCGCCGGGCGAGCTGATCACGCCGAAGTCCTGCGAGCGGGCGCGGCCGCCCGTCGCCTCGAGGCCTTCCGCGGCGAGGCCGCGCTTGAGAAGCTCACGAACGGCGGCCGCCCGGCTGGGCATGCGCCGTGAGAAGCGCCAGTTATCGAGCGCCTCGAGTTCGTCCTGGGTGAGCATGATTTGAAGCCGCTCGCCGCGGGCCGTGTCGTTCATCGTCAGAAGTCTCCCAGCGTTCCTTTCGCCATCTTCCTGCTCAAACGCACGAGGCGCGATTTGGCTCATTCAGCCCCATTGATTAATTTTGCGCCACTTACTCAATCGGCTCAGTCGACCCTCACTGCGGCTCTGCCGCCGGATGAGCAAAATCCTACTCTTCAGTATTTGCATGTCTTGACTAACAACCATCCTCTATTTCGCCCTGAAATACGCAGTGAAAGCGAGATAATCACGAAGTTGGCATGTAGTTATCGATAATAATACTTGCGATTTGGAAGGAAGAGATCATGGTGTCAATCCCTTCCCTGGAGGCTGCGCCTGTGTTCCCCCCGGACTTTTCACCGGGCGCGACGACCTCGCCAAATGGCCAGCGCCCTCGCGTCGACGACCTCCATGCGGAGGCCAACCACCGCATCGCCAATAATCTGGCCATGATCGCGGGGCTCGTGCGGCTGCACGCCTCCAGCGTCACCAGCGGGCGAGAAGAGAACTTCACCCGCGGCGACGTTCGCCAGCTGCTCGACGAGATCGGCTCGCGCATCGAGACCGTGGGCCGGCTGCACCGGCTGCTCTCCTACAGCGCGCCGCGAACCGCCGTGAACCTGTCGGAGCACCTGGAGGAAACATGCGAAGCGCTGGTCGCCTCCATGTCGGACCAGGCGGCGATCACCCTGTCGTTTCGGGCGGCCGGCGAATGCTCGGTCGAGCCCGACGGCGCGGGCCCGGTGGCCCTCATTGTCTCGGAGCTCGTCACCAACGCCATCAAGCACGCCCATCCCGCCGGCGCGCCAGGCAAGATCCTCATCCGCTGCGGTCCGGGTCTGGGCGGCGGCATCTATGTCGACGTGGAAGACGACGGCGTGGGCCTGCCCGAGAGCTTCGATCCGTGGACGGACGGAGGGCTCGGGTTCCGGGTCGTGCGAAACCTCGCCTACCAGTTGGGGGCGAGGCTCGCGTTCGACATGGACGGACTTGGCCTGAAGGTGAAGCTGATCGTTCCGGCCGCGAAGCCGGAGTGCGGCTGACCGCCTACTGGCAGGCCAGGCATTCCTCGTAGTCGGTCTTCTCGCCCGCTTCGAACGCCGCGGTGATGTTCTCACCGCCCGCGTAGGCCGCGCGCTGCACCGACTTTGAGCGCAGGTAGTAGAGGCTCTTCATGCCCCGCTCCCACGCCATCCAGTGCAGCATGTGCAGGTCCCACTTATCGACGTCGCCCGGCAGGAAGACGTTGACCGACTGCGACTGGCAGATCTCCGGCGTGCGGTCGGCGGCGAGTTCGATCACCCAGCGCTGGTCGATTTCGAAGGCGGTCTTGTAGACGTCCTTGTCGTCCTGGCTGAGGAAGTCGAGGTGCTGCACCGAGCCCTCGTGTTCGAGGATCGACTGCCAGACCGCCTCGGTGTTCTGGCCCTTCTCCTCGAGAAGCTTCTCCAGGTAGGGGTTCTTCACCGCGAACGACCCGGACAGGGTCTTGTGGGTGTAGATGTTGGCCGGGATCGGTTCGATGCCGGCCGAGGTCCCGCCGCAGATGATCGAAATCGAGGCGGTCGGCGCGATCGCCAGCTTGTGGCTGAAGCGCTCCATGACGCCGCGCTCGGCCGCGTCGGGGCAGGGCCCGCGCTCTTCGGCCAGCGTGCGGGAGGCCGCGTCGCACTGGCGGCGCAGATGCTTGAAGAGGCGCATGTTCCAGCTCTTGGCCAGCGCGCTCTCGAAGGGGACGTTCTGCGCCTGCAGGAAGGAGTGGAAGCCCATCAGGCCAAGGCCGACCGACCGCTCGCGCTGGGCGGCGTAGATGGCCGCGGCCGCCGCGCTCGGCGCCCGGTCGATGAAGTCCTGCAGCACGTTGTCGAGGAAGCGCATGATGTCTTCCACGAAGGTCGGGTGGTCGCGCCACTCCATGAAGGTCTCGGCGTTCACCGACGACAGGCAGCAGACGGCGGTGCGCTCGCGGCCCAGGTGGTCGGGGCCGGTGTGCAGCATGATCTCGCTGCAGAGGTTCGACTGGCGGACCTTCAGGCCCAGCTCGCGCTGGTGGGCGGGCATGGCCCGGTTCACCGCGTCGGAGAAGATCAGGTAGGGCTCGCCGGTCTGCAGCCGCAGCTCCAGCACCTTCTGCCACAGCGAACGGGCGTCGACCTCGCGGATCACCTCGCCGGACTTGGGCGAGCGCAGGCCGAACATCTCGCCGTCGCGCACGGCTTCCATGAACTCGTCGGTGATCGAGATGCCGTGGTGGAGGTTCAGGCTCTTGCGGTTGAAGTCGCCCGAGGGTTTGCGGATCTCGAGGAACTCCTCGATCTCCGGATGGTGGATGTCGAGATAGACGGCCGCCGAACCGCGGCGCAGCGAGCCCTGGCTGATCGCCAGCGTCAGGGAGTCCATCACGCGGATGAAGGGGATGATGCCGCTGGTCTGGCCGGCGCCCTTCACCTTCTCGCCGATGGAGCGCACGCCGCCCCAGTAGGTGCCGATGCCGCCGCCGTTGGCCGCGAGCCAGACGTTCTCGTTCCAGACGCCGACGATGCCTTCGAGGTTGTCGGAGACGGAATTGAGGAAGCAGGAGATCGGCAGGCCGCGCTCGGCGCCGCCGTTCGACAGCACCGGGGTGGCCGGCATGAACCACAGGCGGCTGATGTAGTCGTAGATGCGCTGGGCGTGCTCGGAATCGTCGGCGAAGGCCGTGGCGACGCGGGCGAACATGTCCTGATAGGACTCGCCCGGCAGCAGATAGCGGTCTTCCAGCGTGGTCTTGCCGAAGTCGGTCAGCAGGGCGTCGCGCGTGCGGTCGACCTCGACCTTCTTCACAAGTTGCAGTTTGGGCTTGTCGGCAATGCGCATCGCGCTCGCCGACTGATCCTGCCGCGTGACCTGTCTTGCCGCTTCGCTACCCATCATGTGCCCCAAAACCCTATCACTTCCGGGGCTTGCGGAACAGCCACTCTGCTCCACCCTACCCCTATATATAGTGGGCGAAGCGCCCCCTGAACCCACTATATGGGGACATGCGTTGCTCAGAGTCGTCAACGGTCAGAATGCGCTCCGACTCAACTTTTTAGTAAAGAAACTGTTGATGAGATGGTGGAGCTTCGGGGCGAGGGAACCTGCCGTTAAGGGTTGCGTTGCGGCCCGCGATGGCGCCCCGCGAAGCCAAGACCGATCGATCCCTGCCCGCGCGCCTGTGGGCCTTCGGCAAGGCTGAGCTTGGCGCGCTGGCCGCGCTCTTCATCGCCGGCCTCGGCGTCTCCCTCTTCCTGTGGATCGCCGACGAGATGAGCGAGGAGGGCGCTCACGGCATCGACCAGCGGGTGCTGATGTTCCTGCGGCCGGGGGTGAACCCGCACGACGCGCTGGGGCCTGCCTGGCTGCAGCAGGCGGCGACGGAGCTGACGACGCTCGGCGGCACCACCAACCTGACGCTGATCGTGGTCATCGCGGTCATCTTCCTGCTGCTGCACCGGCGGGTTGCCTCGGCCTTGCTGGTGATCATAGCCGTGCTCGGCGGGTCGGGGATAAGCGAGCTCATCAAGACGCTGTTCGGCCGCGACCGGCCGCCGCTGATCTACCGGGCGGTGGAGACCTCCAACGCCAGCTTCCCCAGCGG
>CAMLKO010000036.1 GCA_946480495.1 uncultured Caulobacteraceae bacterium | reverse complement strand
ATCCTTCTCTACATCGCCGCGATGTGGGTCTCGGGCATCATGGAAGGCCTGATGTGGCGCGAGTACACGCCGCAGGGTTTCCTGGCCAACAGCTTCGTCGAGACGGTTTCGGCCAAGCACATCGAGAACGTCATCCGGACCTTCGGGGGCCTGATGTACCTCTCGGGCGTCTTCATCATGATCTTCAATCTCTGGAAGACGGTGCAGATGCCGTCCGTCCAGGAGCAGGCGCCGGCCGACACGCTCGCGCCCGCGCTCCAGGCCGCCGAGTAGGAGGGCGGGCCCATGTCACTGTGGAAGCAACACGGCAAGCTGGAGCGGAACTCGCTGCTGCTCGTGATCGGGATCATCATCGTCGTGTCGATCGGCGGGCTGGTCGAGATCGCGCCGCTCTTCTGGCTGGAGAGCACCATCGAGAAGGTGCAGGGCATGCGGCCCTACACGCCGCTCGAGCTCGCCGGACGCGACATCTACATCCGCGAGGGCTGCTACGTCTGCCACTCGCAGATGATCCGCCCGCTGCGCGACGAGGTGGAGCGCTACGGCCACTACAGCCTGGCCGCCGAGAGCATGTACGACCACCCCTTCCAGTGGGGGTCCAAACGGACCGGGCCTGACCTGGCCCGCGTCGGGGCCAAGTATTCCGACAGCTGGCACCGCGACCACCTGATCAATCCGCGCTCGGTGGTGCCGGAATCCAACATGCCGCCGTTCGCCTTCCTGGCGGAGAAGGACCTCAACCTCTCCGACCTGCAGGCCAAGGTGCGCACGATGCAGAAGCTCGGCGTGCCCTACAGCGACGAGGACGTGAAGAAGGCCGTCACCGACGCCCAGGCGCAGGCCGATCCGTTCTCCACCGACGCGCCGGACCTGCGCAAGCGCTACGGCGCCAAGGTCGCCAACCGCGACTGGGACGGCGATCCGGACCGGCTGACCGAGATGGATGCGCTGATCGCCTACCTGCAGATGCTGGGCACGCTGGTCGACTTCTCCACCTACCAGGCGTCCGCGCCCGAGAACCAGCGGTGAGCGCCATGACCTATGAAACCGTGGCGAAGTTCGTCCAGCAGGGCGGCACCCTCTACTTCATCCTGATCTTCCTGGGCGGCCTCTTCTTTGCGCTGCGGCCGCGCAACAAGGCCGCCTTCAAGCGCGCCGCCCGTATCCCCCTCGAAGAGGACGACAACGATGTCCCCGCGTGAGCGTGAAACCGACGAGATCTCGGGCGTCGAGACCACCGGCCACGAGTGGGACGGGATCAAGGAGCTGGATAATCCGCTGCCGCGCTGGTGGCTGTGGGTGTTCTGGGCCTCGATCCTGGCGGCGGTGATCTACTGGGTGCTGATGCCGGCCTGGCCCGGCGTGCACGGCTTTACGCCGGGCATGCTGCACTACTCCGACCGCGTGAACGTGGTGCGCGAACTGGATGCGCTGAAGGCGCAGCGCGGGGCGGAAGGCGCAAAGCTGACCAACGCCTCGCTCGAGCAGATCGAGAGCGATCCGGACCTGCAGGCCTATGCGCTGTCGGTCGGCCAGTCGGTGTTCGGCGACAACTGCGCGACCTGCCACGGCGTCGGCGGCACGGGCGGCAAGGGCTACGCCAACCTGCGCGACGACGTCTGGCTGTGGGGCGGCACGCTGGAGGACATCCAGCACACCATCACCGTCGGCGTGCGCTCGGGCGATCCGGCCGCGCGGTTGAGCCAGATGCCGGCGTTCGGCCGCGATGAGATGCTGCAACCGGCGCAGGTCGCGGACCTGACCGAGTATGTGGTGACGCTGTCGCACCGAAAGGCCAACCCGGCCGCGGTGCAGCGCGCCGCGCCGCTGTTCGCCGAACAGTGCGCGGCCTGCCACGGACCGGCGGGGCAGGGGAACCTCGCGACCGGCGCGCCCAACCTGACCGACGCCGACTGGCTCTACGGCGCCGACCGCCAGTCGATCCACGACCAGATCTGGAACGGCCGGGGCGGCGTCATGCCGGCCTGGGGGCGCCGCTTCAGTCCCGAAACCATCAAGGCGCTCGCCGTCTACATCCACGCCAACGCCGGCGGTCAGTAGGTCCAGTCATGACGATCGTCATCGATCGCACGCGTTCTCCCGAGGCCAAGGACCCGCACGGTCCCGTCTCCGTCGCCGAAAAGTATCGGGCGAAGAAGGAAGGCGACGGCGGGCTCTACAAGGCGCGCGTGCCGATCTATCCCAAGCGCGTCACCGGGCTTTGGCGGCGGATCAAGTGGGCGGTGCTGATCGCGACGCTGGCGGTCTATTACGTGACGCCGTGGATCCGCTGGGAGCGGCCGGGCAGCCTGCCGGACCAGGCGGTGCTGGTCGATTTCGCCGGGCGGCGGTTCTACTTCTTCTGGATCCAGCTGTGGCCGCAGGAGGTCTATTTCATCACCGGATTACTGGTGATGGCGGCGCTGGCGCTGTTCCTCGTCTCGGCGCTGTTTGGGCGGCTGTGGTGCGGTTATGCCTGCCCGCAGACGGTGTGGACCGACCTCTTCATGCAGGTCGAGCGCTGGTTCGAGGGCGACCGCAATGCGCGGATGAAGCTCGACGCCGCGCCGATGAGCTTCAACAAGGCCTGGCGGAAGGTTGGCAAGCACGCGGTGTGGCTCGGCATCGCGTTCGGCACCGGCGGGGCGTGGATCTTCTACTTCCACGATGCGCCGCACCTGATCCGCACCTTCTGGATCGGCCAGGCGCCGGTGACGGCCTACGTCTCCTGCGCGGTGCTGACGTTCACGACCTACACCTTCGCCGGGACCATGCGCGAGCAGGTCTGCACCTACATGTGCCCGTGGCCGCGCATCCAGGGCGCCATGCTGGATGAGCATTCGCTGCAGGTCACCTACCGCTATGACCGGGGCGAGCCTCGCGCGCCGCACAAGAAGGGGCAGAGCTGGGAAGGGCGCGGCGACTGCGTCGACTGCAACCAGTGCGTCGTCGTCTGTCCGATGGGCATCGATATCCGCAACGGCCCGCAGCTGGAGTGCATCAACTGCGGCCTGTGCATCGACGCCTGCGACGAGATCATGCTGAAGGTCGGCCGGCCCAAGGGGCTGATCGCGTTCGACAGCGTCGAGGCCGTGACGCTGCGGGCGAAGAAACAGCCGGCGATCTACAAGTATGTGCGCTCGCGGACGATCTACTACGCCGTGGCGCTGGTCGCCGTGTCGGGGCTGATGCTGTGGGGCCTGACGCACCGCAGCCTCGTCGACCTGCATGTGCTGCGCGACCGCAACCCGACCTTCGTGCGGCTGCACGACGGGGCGATCCGCGACGGCTACACGCTGAAGATCGCCAACCGCGGCTTCGAGACCCAGACCTACAGCGTCCGCTTCTCCGGTGTTCCGGCGCTCCTGAAGACGCCGGGCGAGACGGCGACCTCGGGCCAGCTCACCGTCACCGTGCCGGGCAACGAGGTCAGGGCCGTGCGGGTGTTTGCCAGCGCTCCGGCCGCCGCGCTGACCTCGCCCAACATGCCGGCGACCTTCACCGTCACGGGCGGCGGCCATGTCGCCAGCGCCGACACCATCTTCCTGTCGGGGAACGCCAACCAATGACCGACGCCGGCCGCAAACCCATAAAGATCAACGGCTGGCACGTGCTGGCCGGGTTCGTCGCCTTCTTCGGCTTCATCTTCGCCGTCAACGGGGTCTTCATGTACCAGGCGATCCATACCTTCCCGGGGCAGACGGTCGACAACCCCTATGAGGCGGGGATCGAGTACAACCGCACGCTCGCCCAGAAGGCGGCCGAAGCCGAACTCGGCTGGAAGGCGCAGGTGAGCCGCAGCGCCGATGCGATCGGCATGGCCGTGGTGGACCGCCACAGCCGGCCGATCCGCGGGCTTGTGGTGACCGGAAAACTGGAACGCCCGGCGACCGAACAGGGCCGGCGGATGATCGAGCTCAAGGAGGTCCGGCCCGGCTTCTACCAGGTTGCGGCGAGCGGCATGACCGGGGCCTGGGACTTCAGCGCGACGGCGCGCGACCGGGCGGGTCACGTGTTCGAGGCGCAGCGGCGACTGATATGGCCATGACCGACGCCACAGCCGATTTTTCCGCCTTTGTGAGGCGCGAGGCGGACGGGGCCTCGCGCCTTGAGCTTCTGGTGAAGGGCGCCCGCTGCGCCGGCTGCATGGCCAAGATCGAGAAGGGCGTCGGCGCGCTGCCGGGCGTGGCCTCGGCGCGGCTGAACCTGACCAGCGGAAAGCTGGCGGTCGCCTTCAACGGCCCGGCCAATCCGGCGCGGGTCATCGAGACGCTGGAGGGGCTGGGTTATCCGGCTACGCCCTACGACCCCAACGAGGCGAAGGAGGCCCACGACCGCGAAGGCCGCCGCCTCGTCATGGCGCTGGGCGTCGCGGGGTTCGGGGCCGGGAACGTGATGATGTTCTCGGTGCCGGTGTGGGCCGGGCTGTTCGGCCAGGAGCTGGGACCGGCGACGCGCGAGCTGATGTACTGGCTCTCGGCGCTGATCGCCACGCCCTGCGCGCTCTATGCGGGGATGCCGTTCTTCGAGAGCGCTTTCCGCTCGCTTCGGCGCGGCAAGGCCAACATGGACGTGCCGATCTCCATCGGCGTGATCCTGACGCTGATCGTCAGCTTCTCGGAGACGATGCTTGGCGGACCGCACGCCTATTTCGACGCGGCGGTCAGCCTGCTCTTCCTGCTGCTGATCGGGCGCTATCTCGACCATACGCTCCGCGCCAAAGCGAGGAGCGCCGCGCGCGACCTGCTGGCCCTGCAGGCGCCGGCCGCGACGCGGCTGGACGGGCAGGGGCATGAGCATCGTGTTCCCGTCAGCGAGGTGGCGGTCGGCGACCTCCTGGCCGTCGCGCCCGGCGAGCGCGTGCCGGTCGACGGCGTGGTGGAGGCAGGCGCCTCGACGCTCGACAATGCGCTGATCACCGGCGAGAGCGCGCCGGTCGCCATCGCCGTGGGGCAGGCCTGCAACGCGGGCGCGCTGAACCTCGGCGGGCGGCTGGTGATCCGGGCCGGCGCCAAGTCGGAGGACTCCGCCGTCGCCGCCATCGCGCGGCTGATGGAGGCGGGGGCCCAGACCAAGTCGGCCTATGTGCGGCTCGCGGACAAGGCGGCGGCCATCTACGTGCCGGTGGTGCATTCGCTGGCGGCGGCGACCTTCATCGTGGGCTGGTCGCTGGGTCTGAGCTTCCGCGAGGCGGTGCTGCGGGCCGCGGCGCTCCTGATCATCACTTGCCCCTGCGCGCTGGGACTGGCCGTGCCGGCGGTGCAGATCACGGCGTCGGGGCGGCTGTTCCGCAAGGGCGTGCTGGTGAAGTCGGGCGCGGCGCTGGAGCGGCTGGCCGAGGTCGACCATGTCGTCTTCGACAAGACCGGCGTGCTGACCGAGGGGCGTCCGCGCCTGATGGATGCGCCTGACGCCGTGGTGCGGATGGCGGCGCCGTTGGCGCGGGCCTCGCGCCATCCGCTGGCGCGTGCGGTCGCCGAGGCGGCGGGGCTGGGCGAGGTCGCGAGTGAAATCCACGAAACTCCGGGGCAGGGGATCGAAGGCGTGATCGGCGGGCGCAGGGCCCGGCTTGGCCGTGCGACCTTCGTCGGCGCGCCGGACACAGGCGCCGAGACCGAGCTGTGGTTCGCCTTCGAAGGCGACACCAAGGTGCGGCTGCGCTTTTCCGACCAGCTCCGCGCCGATGCGGCGGAGACGGTCGCGGCGCTGAAGGCGCGCGGGCTCACCGTCGAGATCCTGTCGGGCGACGTGACCAGGCCGGTCGAGGCGGCGGCGCGCGCGGTCGGGATCGAGACGTGGCGGTCGTGCCTGACCCCCTTCGACAAGGCGGCGGCCATCGACGAACTCAAGGCGCAGGGCCGCAAGGTGCTGATGGTCGGCGACGGCCTCAACGACGCCGCCGCCCTGGCCAGGGCGCATGCCGCGATGGCGCCGGGTTCGGCGCTGGATGCGAGCCAGAACGCGGCCGACCTGGTCTTCTCTGGCGAGGAGCTGGCCGCCGTGCCGCTCGCCATCGACGTGGCGCGTTCGGCGCGCAGCCGGGCGATGGAGAACTTCCAGATGTCGGCGCTCTACAACATGGTCGCTGCGCCCGCGGCCATGTTCGGCTTTGTGAACCCGTTCATCGCCGCCATCGCCATGAGCGCATCTTCGCTTGCGGTGACTTTGAATGCGCTGCGGATGAACTGGGCGGGAGCACGGCGATGACCGCGATCTTCTTCCTGCTGCCGTTCTCGCTGATCCTGGCCTTGCTGGGACTGGGCGCGTTCGCCTGGACGCTGAAGAACCGCCAGTACGAGGACCCGCAGGGAGACGCGGCGCGGATACTCTACGATCACCTGGATGAGGGTCCGCCGGAGTAAGCAACGGGCAAACAAAGCTAACAGTTGCTTAATCAATCTGCACAACCTCTAATTACTTCAAATCAAGGCGCGAGATCGCCGGCGGGATCATTTTCTTCTCGAACTGGTTGAACGGGAAGAGGAGGGCCGCCGATGAAGGCCCTTGTGATCGCGGCGACTTTCGCCACTGGGCTCCTCGCGTTAGCAGGCCCGGCGTGCGCGGAAGACCTGAACGCGCTCAACCTGACGGTGGAGCACGCCTGGAGCGGCGTTGCACCCTGTCTCTCCAAGCCCAGCACCGATGCAGCCGTCGCCGCCAGGCTGGCGGCAGCGTCGTACGGCGCGCGCCGGATCGATGCGCGTGTCGGAGGGATCGCTTTCACGAACCAACCCGCGCCGCTGGTCGCGGCCTTCCGCCAGATCACCCGGCGGGCCTCGCGGTCGGACTTCGTGGCGGTGCCGCGCGATTGCCGTGACGTGATGTGCGCGACGGATGCGCTGTTTGGGCCGGAGATGGGGCGTCGCCTGCTGCTGATCGCGGCGGCCTGGCGCTACAACGCCTCAAGCCTGGGCGAGCAGACAAGCCGGACCTGGACGGTCGCGGATCTCGATGGGCTGATCGCCGCGTTCGGGGACATGCCGGACCGGCTCTTTCCGCTGAACGGCGGCGAGTACCGGGCGCTGGTGCGCCGGTCGGGCCAGCGCTTCTGGATGCCGGAGCCGAGGCTTGCCTTCGAAGTGGTCGCCGAGGCGGGCGAGGACCAGCCCGGCATCGTGGTGGAAGACGCCTGGGACCGCGCGAGCCCGATCGAGCGGCGGGTCATCGTGGTCCACGAACTGGCCCACGAGTTCACCCGCGGCCGCAACGGCTGGCGGACGGCCTGGCAGGCGGCGGTGGACGCCGACGCCCTGGCCGCGCAGGCGTCGAACCGTCCGGGCGTGGCGTCGGTCTATGCCAAACGCGGCCTCGACGAGGATTTCGCCGAGAGTGTCGCCGCCTACCGCTACATGGCGCCGTTGCTGAAGCGCCGGGCGCCGAACCGCTACGCGCTGCTGCGCGACCGGATGTTCGGCGGGATCGAGTACGGATCGGCGGCGAAGTGCCTGGGCCGCTGATCAGGAGACCGGCTGGCGGGCCTGCAGCATCACCGGCTCGAGCCAGCGGCCAAGTTCCGCGTCGGGCGTCTTGATCAGGTCTTTGGTCAGCGACGCCGCCACCCGCGAGCCCAGCTGCTCGCGCAGGGCCGACACCAGCCGGGCAGGGGCCACGACCACCAGGGCGTCCTTCGAGGTCGCGAACCCGGCGGCCTCGCGGGCGACCTCGCTCACGAAAGCTTCCTTCGCCTGCCGGAAATAGTCCTCGCGGCCGACGCCGTGGCGGGTGGGGGAGCTGCTTTCATGCGATGTGCCGGCGGCCGGCCCGCCCCGCAGTTCGCGGCGCAGGGACTTGAGCTTACCGGAACCGTCGAGCTCGCGGACGGTGACAAAGGCGCCGGTCTTTGCAATGCGCTTGACGAAGCGGGCGTGAGCGCCGTCCGCGAGGACGAACAGCAGGCGGTTTGGATAGTGCATGGCTCAGGCGTGGTGTTCGGAGACAGCGCGGAGAAGCTCGCCGGACTCGTCCTTGCCAACGCGGCTGGAGATGTCGCCGAGGCTCAGCATCCCGATGGGCTGGCTGTCAGCGTCAACGACCGGCGACCGGCGCACCTTGCGGCGCTCCATCAGCGAGATGGCGTGGTCTACGTCGTCGCCTTCGCCGCAGCAGAGGGGGTCGTAGGTCATCACCTCGCGCGCCGTCAGATCGTCGATGTCGCGGCCATCGGCGACGGCGCGCACGGTGATGTCGCGGTCGGTGACGATGCCGACCAGCTTGCCGTTCTCCCGGATCGGAATGGAGCCGACGTCGGTCTTGCGCATCAGCGCCGCCACTTCGCGGACCGGCGTGTTGGGTTCGGCGCAGGTGACGCCGCGATGCATGATTTCGCGAACCTTCATGGGGGACTCTCCATCGTTTGAGGCGGCATTGTCCTCCCGGCCCCGGAGGCGTCGTTGACTCAGGTCAAACGGCGCCACTTCAACTG
>CAMLKO010000035.1 GCA_946480495.1 uncultured Caulobacteraceae bacterium | reverse complement strand
GGCCTGCCGCACGCCAAGGTGATCGGCATGGCGGGCGTGCTGGATTCGGCCCGCTTCGCCTACTTCCTGTCCGAGAAGACCGGCGTGTCGGTCGAGGACATCCACGCCTGGACGCTCGGCGGCCACGGCGACGACATGGTGCCGATGGTGCGCCACTCCACGGTCGGCGGCCTGCCGCTGACCGAGCTGGTCGCGCAGGGCTGGATGACGCAGGAAGAGCTCGACGGCATCGTCAAGCGCACCCGCGGCGGCGGCGGCGAGATCGTGGCCCTGCTGAAAACCGGCAGCGCCTATTACGCCCCCGCCGAGAGCGCCATCGCCATGGCCAAGTCCTACCTGCTCGACAAGAAGCGCGTCCTGCCCTGCGCGGCGCACCTGTCGGGCCAGTATGGCCTCAACGGCCTCTACGTCGGCGTGCCGGTGGTGATCGGCGCGGGCGGCGCCGAGCGCATCCTCGAGTTCTCCATGAACGACGAGGAGAAGGCGATGTTCGAAAAGTCCGTCGCCTCGGTGCAGGGCCTCATCGAGGCCTGCAAGGGCATCGAACCCTCGCTGGCCTAGTAGCGGGCCAACCCCTCCAGCTCCGCCGTACGCTCGCTGTAGACGTCGAAGACGGCTTCCGGGCCGGCGCGGGCGGCCTCCTCCCGCGCGGCGAGCCAGGCGTCCTGCTGGCGGCGCAGGATCTGCTCGGGCACGCCCGCGTCGAGCGCCTGCCGGTAGGCGCGCGCCAGGCGGCGGTCGGCCCGGGCCAGCTGCGGGTCGACGCAGACCATCCGCTCGGACTGGCTCCTCGCATAGGCGCAGTTGAAGCTCGGCCGCGCGGCTGTCGGACCCGAGGGCGGGATCCGCTCGGGGATCGAACCGACGACGATCGGAGGGCGGGCCGGCGCCGGTTGCTGCCGCGGTTCGGCGGCGACCGCGGGGTCGGGGTAGGGCGCGGGCGCCTGCGGGCCGACCGGCGTCACCGGCAGGGGTGGTTGCTGGGTGATGGCGGTGACGGTGCGGTCGACCACGATGCCGAGGCCCGACGGCTCCCGAGGAAGCGGCACGACACGGTGCTGGGTCTGCTTGCCAAGCGCCTGATCGTTCAGCTTCGGCTTCATCGCAAGGCCGCCGGCGACGCCCAGCACCAGCGCGATCGCCAGGCCCGCCGCGATCACGCCCTTGCCGGGGCGACGCGGACCTCGTGGCGGGGTTGGGCGGCGGCGGTCCAGCTGCTGGGGGAAGTCGCTCATGGCTTGATCAACAACCGGCCAGCCCGGCGGCGGTTGCAACGGCGCCGATGGCGCGGGCGCGGACGGCTCGGCTATAACAGCGCCATGGCCGGTCCCGTCCTCGAAACCGAACGCCTGATCCTGCGTCCGCCCAAACAGGCGGACCTCGACGGCTGGGCGCAGATGATGGGCGACGAGGAGGCCGCCCGCTACATCGGCGGCGTGCAGCCCCGCGCCGCGAGCTGGCGGGGGCTGGCCTCGATGGCCGGCTCCTGGTCGCTGCTCGGGTTCGGCATGTTCTCGGTGGTCGAGAAGGACACCGGCCGCTGGGTCGGGCGGATCGGGCCGTGGATGCCGGAAGGCTGGCCGGGAACCGAGGTCGGCTGGGGCCTCGACCGGCGCTACTGGGGCAAGGGCTATGCGGCGGAGGCCGCGGCCGCGACCATCGACTGGGTGTTCGACGAGCTCGGCTGGACCGAGGTCATCCACTGCATCGACCCGGCCAACATCAATTCGCAGAACGTCGCCAGGCGCCTGGGCTCCGAAAACCGCGGCCCGGGCAGGCTGCCGCCGCCCTACGAGGAGGCGCCCGTCGAAATCTGGGGCCAGAGCCGCGAAGCCTGGCGCGCGCGGCGGCGATGAGCGGGAGCGCCATCCGCTCGCCCGGCCGGGGCCGCCCCGCGAAGGGCGCGGGCGTCGACCTCAAGCAGACCATCCTCGACGCCGCCGAGGGCCTGTTCGCCCGGCACGGCTTCTATGGCGTCACCACCCGCCAGGTCGCCGCCGAGGCTGGCGTCGACACCGCTCTGATCCACTACTACTTCGGCGCCAAGCGCGAGCTGTTCGACGCCGTCTTCATGCGCCGCGCCGAGGTGGTGAACCAGGAGCGCATCGACTCGATGACCGCCTACGAGGCGGCGCATCGGGGCGCCATGACGCCCGAGGGGGTGATCGCGGCCTTCATCGACCCGCTGATCGAGCGCTCGCTGACCGGCGGACAGGGCTGGAAGAACTACTTCGCCCTCGTCGCCCAGGTGAACAACACCCCGGCCTGGGGCGGCGAGACCATGCACCGCTTCTTCGATCCGGTGGTCCACCAGCTGGTCGACACGCTGAAACGCGCCATGCCGGACGCGGAGATGGCCGACCTCTACTGGTGCTACCAGTTCCTGACCGGCTCGATGATGCTGGCGCTGTCGGAGACCGGCCGCATCGACCAGCTGTCGGACGGGCTGTGCCATTCCAGCGATCTGCAGGCCGTCCGCGCCCGCCTCTACGCCTACTGCGCGGCCGGTTTCGAGGCGGTGGTGGCGCGTCGCGCACGCTAGTGTGGCGCTTTCCCCGGCGGAGCGGTTGCGCCCTTAAGGAGCGGCGCCTATAACGCCCCGCGCGCTTCGGCCGCACCCTCCCTGTCCTCCCCGACCGGACCCTCGATGAACATCCACGAGCACCAAGCGAAAGCCGTCCTCTCCGAGTTCGGCGTCCCCGTCCCGCGCGGCTTTGCCGCCTTCACGCCGGACGAAGCCGCAGCCGCCGCCGAGAAGCTCGGCGGACCGGTCTATGTGGTGAAGAGCCAGATCCACGCCGGCGGCCGCGGCAAGGGCAAGTTCGAGGGCCTCGGCCCCGACGCCAAGGGCGGCGTCCGCGTCGTCAAGTCCGTCGAGGACGTGCGCAAGAACGCCGAAGAGATGCTCGGCCGCGTGCTGGTGACCCACCAGACCGGGCCCAAGGGCAAGCAGGTGAACCGCCTCTACATCGAGGAAGGCGCCGACATCGCCAAGGAATTCTACCTGTCGCTGCTGGTCGACCGCGAAACGAGCCGGGTCTCGGTCGTGGCCTCCACCGAAGGCGGCATGGACATCGAGGAAGTGGCCCACGCCACCCCTGAGAAGATCATCACCTTCTCCATCGACCCGGCCACCGGCGTCTTCCCGCACCATGGGCGAACGCTGGCCAAGGCGCTCGGCCTGACCGGCGGTCTGGCCAAGGAAGCCGCCTCGCTCCTCCCGCAGCTCTACGCGGCCTTCATGGCCAAGGACATGAGCATGCTGGAGATCAACCCGCTGATCGTCACCGGCGACGACCACCTCCGCGTCCTCGACGCCAAGGTGAGCTTCGACTCCAACGCCCTCTTCCGCCACCCCGACATCGTGGCGCTGCGCGACGAAAGCGAGGAGGACGAGAAGGAGATCGAGGCCTCCAAGTACGACCTCAGCTACATCGCGCTCGACGGCGAGATCGGCTGCATGGTCAACGGCGCGGGCCTGGCCATGGCGACCATGGACATCATCAAGCTCTACGGCGCCGAGCCCGCCAACTTCCTCGACGTCGGCGGGGGCGCCTCGAAGGAAAAGGTCACGGCGGCCTTCAAGATCATCACCGCCGACCCGAACGTCAAAGGCATCCTGGTCAACATCTTCGGCGGCATCATGCGCTGCGACATCATCGCCGAGGGCGTCATCGCCGCGGTGAAGGAAGTCGGCCTGAAGGTGCCGCTGGTGGTGCGCCTCGAAGGCACCAACGTCGAACTCGGCAAGAAAATCATCAACGAGAGCGGCCTCAACGTCATCTCCGCCAACGACCTGTCGGACGGCGCCGAGAAGATCGTCGCGGCCGTGCGGGGAGCCGCTTAAGTCATGTCCATCCTGATCGGCTCCAACACCAAGGTCATCTGCCAGGGGATCACCGGATCCCAGGGCACCTTCCACTCCGAACAGGCCATCGCCTACGGGACGAAGATGGTCGGCGGCGTCACGCCCGGCAAAGGCGGCACGACCCACATCGGCCTGCCGGTGTTCGACACCGTCGCCGAGGCCAAGCACGCCACCGGCGCCGACGCCTCGGTGATCTACGTCCCGCCGCCGTTCGCGGCCGACTCGATCCTGGAAGCCATCGACGCGGAAATCCCGCTGATCGTCTGCATCACCGAGGGCATCCCGGTGACCGACATGATCAAGGTCAAGCGCTCGCTGTCGGGCTCGAAGTCGCGGCTGATCGGGCCGAACTGCCCGGGCGTGCTGACGCCGGGCGAGTGCAAGATCGGCATCATGCCGGGCTCGATCTTCTCGAAGGGCTCGGTGGGCGTGGTTTCGCGCTCCGGAACCTTGACCTATGAGGCGGTGTTCCAGACCACCAACGCCGGACTTGGCCAGACCACCGCGGTCGGCATCGGCGGCGACCCGGTCAAGGGAACTGAGTTCATCGACATGCTCGAGATGTTCCTCGCCGACGAAGCCACCAAGTCGATCGTGATGATCGGCGAGATCGGCGGCTCGGCCGAGGAAGACGCCGCCCAGTTCATCGCCGACGAGCGCAGGCGCGGGCGCGCCAAGCCGATGGTGGGCTTCATCGCCGGCCGAACGGCGCCTCCGGGGCGCCGCATGGGCCATGCGGGCGCCATCATCTCCGGCGGCAAGGGCGGCGCCGAGGACAAGATCGCGGCCATGGAGGCGGCGGGCATCCGCGTGTCGCCTTCTCCGGCCAAGCTCGGCGAAACTTTGGTGGAAGTGCTGAAAGGTTGAGCTTTCGGCCCTCCGCGCGTGGCGGATGGGGCCTGAGAGACTATCTTTACCGACGGATTGTTTAAGCCGGGGCCGGGGGCGGCTTTCTAGGCGCAGAGGCGATGGCAGACGACGCCGGCATTATCAACAAGGTCCTGACGGAGACCTCTTTCCTGTACGGCGGCAACGCCGCCTTCGTTGAGGACCTTTACGCCCGCTGGCGGGCCAACCCGTCGTCGGTCGAGCCGTCGTGGCAGGCCTTCTTCGCCACCCTGCCCGAAGCCGGCGAGCCGGCGCACAAGCCGAGCTGGACGCCCACCCCCCTGCCGATTGCGCGGCCCGACTGGCTGTCGGCCATCGACGGCCTGTGGCCCGCGGTCGAAGCCAAGCTCGGCAAGAAGATCGAAGAGCGCTCGCCCGCCGCCTCGCCGGACGAGGTCCGGGCCGCGACGCTGGACAGCCTTCGCGCCATCATGATGATCCGCGCCTACCGGATGCGCGGGCACCTGCGGGCCAACCTCGACCCCCTCGGCCTCGCCTTTCCGCCCGGCGACGCCTCCGAGCTCGACCCCGCGACCTACGGCTTTTCGGAAGCCGACTTCGACCGGCCGATCTTCCTCGACTTCGTGCTGGGGCTGGAGACCGCCAGCCTCCGCGAGATCCTGGCGATCGTGCGGCGCACCTACTGCGGCAACGTCGGCGTGCAGTACATGCACATCTCCGACCCGACCGAGAAGGCCTGGCTGCAGCAGCGCATCGAGGGCCGCGACAAGGAGATCACCTTCACCAGGGAGGGGAAGGTCGCGATCCTCAAGAAGCTGATCGAGGCCGAGGGCTTCGAGCGCTTCCTGCACAAGCGCTTCCCCGGCACCAAGCGCTTCGGGCTGGACGGCGGCGAGGCGATGGTCCCGGCGCTGGAGCAGATCATCAAGCGCGGCGGCGCGCTCGGCGTGAAGGACATCATCATCGGCATGTCCCACCGCGGGCGGCTGAACGTGCTGGCCGCCGTGATGGGCAAGCCCTACCACGTCATCTTCCACGAGTTTCAGGGCGGCAGCTCGATGCCTTCGGACATCGAGGGCTCGGGCGACGTGAAGTACCACATGGGCGCCTCGTCGGACCGCGAGTTCGACGGCAACAACGTCCACCTGTCGCTGACCGCCAACCCCTCGCACCTGGAGATCGTCAACCCGGTGGTGCTGGGCAAGGCGCGCGCCAAGCAGGCCTTCACCCTGCGCGAGACGCCGGACGCGGGGCGCACCCACGTCCTGCCGCTGCTGCTGCACGGCGACGCCGCCTTCGCCGGACAGGGCGTGGTGGCCGAGTGCTTCGCGCTGTCGGGCCTGAAGGGCTACCGCACCGGCGGGACGATCCACTTCATCGTCAACAACCAGATCGGCTTTACGACGACGCCGCACCACAGCCGCTCCTCGCCCTATCCGAGCGATGTGGCCCTGATGGTCGAGGCGCCGATCTTCCACGTGAACGGCGACGACCCCGAGGCCGTCACCTACGCCGCCAAGGTGTCCACGGAGTTCCGGCAGCAGTTCTGCAAGGACGTGGTCATCGACATGTTCTGCTACCGCCGGTTCGGCCACAACGAGGGCGACGATCCGACGATGACCCAGCCCCTGATGTACGCGCGCATCAAGGGCCAACCCTCGACCCGCGAGCTCTATACCAGGCGGCTGATCGAAGAAGGCGTGGCGACGCAGACCGACGTCGACGGCTGGATCGCCGAGTTCGACGCCTTCCTCGACAAGGAGTTCGAGGACGGCAAGGCCTATCACGCCGACAAGGCCGACTGGCTGGACGGCAAGTGGGCGGGCCTCACCATCGGCGACGACAAGAAGCGCATCACCGGCGTCCCGCAGCAGAAGCTGCTCGATATCGGCCGCCAGCTGACCACCATCCCCGAGCGGCTGGACATCCACAAGACGGTGCGCCGGATGGTCGAGGCCCGGCGCCACGTCATCGAGACCGGCGAGGGGATCGACTGGTCGACCGCCGAGCATCTGGCGTTCGGCACCCTGCTCGACGAAGGCTATCCGGTGCGGCTGTCCGGGCAGGACAGCGTGCGCGGCACCTTCACCCAGCGCCACTCGGCCCTGATCGACCAGACCACCGAGGAAGCCTACATCCCGCTGTGCAACATCCGGCCGGGCCAGGCGCACTTCGAGGTGCTGGACTCGCCCCTCTCCGAAGAGGCGGTGCTGGGCTTCGAGTACGGCTTCTCGCTGACCGACCCCAACACGCTGACCTGCTGGGAAGCCCAGTTCGGCGACTTCGCCAACGGGGCGCAGGTGCTGATCGACCAGTTCATCTCGTCGGGCGAGCGCAAGTGGCTGCGGATGAGCGGGCTCGTGCTGCTGCTGCCGCACGGCTACGAAGGCCAGGGGCCCGAGCACTCGTCGGCCCGCCTGGAGCGCTTCCTGCAGCTGTGCGCCGAAGACAACATGCAGGTGGTCAACTGCTCGACCCCGGCCAACTACTTCCACGCGCTGCGCCGCCAGGTGCACCGGGAATTCCGCAAGCCGCTGATCGTGATGACGCCCAAGTCCCTGCTGCGTCACAAGCGGGCGGTGTCGGACCTCTCCGACATGGCGGGCAATACCTCCTTCCACCGGGTGATGATCGATGGAGCCGAGGCCGGCTGCGACGTCGGCGGCGTGAGCCTCAAGCCCGACGAGAAGATCAGGCGGGTCATCCTCTGCTCGGGCAAGGTCTACTTCGACCTCGTCGAGGCCCGCGCCAAGGCCGGGCGCGACGACATCTACCTGCTGCGGCTGGAGCAGTTCTATCCGTGGCCGCTGAAGTCGATCTCGAAGGAACTGAAGCGGTTCGCGAACGCCGAGCTGGTCTGGTGCCAGGAAGAGCCCAAGAACATGGGCGGCTGGACCTTCGTCGATCCGTGGCTGGAGCTGACGCTGGGCCGGCTGAACGTGAAGGCCAAGCGCGCCCGCTACATCGGCCGCCCGGCCTCGGCCTCGACCGCCGCGGGCCTGATGAGCCGCCACACCAAGGAACTTGAGACCTTCCTCGCCGAGGCCCTGGCCTGAAGCGAGACAGGTAAACACGAGACATCGGAAGACAAATGGCCGACATCATGACCCCCGCCCTTGGCGAATCCGTCACCGAAGCCACGGTGGCGCGCTGGACCAAGAAGCCGGGCGAGGCCGTGAAAAAGGACGAGATCCTCGTCGAGCTGGAAACCGACAAGGTCTCCCTCGAAGTCGCCTCCCCGTCCGACGGCGTGCTCTCCGAAATCGCGGCCAATGACGGCGAGACAGTGACCCCTGGCGCCCTGCTCGGCCGGGTCTCGGAAGGCGCGGCCGCTGCCCCGGCGCCCGCACCAGCCCCGGCGAAAGCCCCCGAACCGGCTCCCGCGCCCGCTCCGGCGCCTCAGCCTGCCCCGGCGCCTGCCCCGCAAGCCGAAGCGGCCAAGCCGCTGAGCCCCTCGGTCCAGCGCATCGTTACCGAAACCGGACTCAAGCCCGAGACCGTGCAGGGAACCGGCAAGGACGGCCGCATCACCAAGGGCGATGCGCTCGCCGCGCTCGAAGCCCGCGCCAACCAGCCTGCGCCCGCGCCGGCTCCGGCCGCGCCGCGCCCCGTGCACGAGCGCGAGGAGCGGGTGCGGATGACGCGCCTGCGCCAGACGATCGCGCGGCGGCTGAAGGAGGCGCAGAACAGCGCCGCCATGCTGACGACCTTCAACGAGGTCGACATGAGCGCGGTGATGGCGCTGCGCGCCCAGTACAAGGACGTCTTCGAAAAGCGCCACGGCGTGAAGCTCGG
>CAMLKO010000034.1 GCA_946480495.1 uncultured Caulobacteraceae bacterium | reverse complement strand
AGGCCCACCTGCTCGCGCATGGCGATTTCGGCCAGGCCGTACTCGAACACCCGGTTGACCAGGTTGTAGGCGTTCTGGATCGAGGCCATGCGCGGCAGGCCCAGCCGCTCGGAGGCTTCCACGAACCGCATCACGCCCCAGGGCGTCTCGTTGGAGACGCCGATGTGGCGGATATTGCCCTTCTTCACGTGCGCCTGCAGCGAGTCCAGGATCGACTCGAAGCTCTCGTAGTCGTGGTCGTAGTCGTGGAAGGTCATGCCGCCGAAGTTGCGGGTGCCGCGGTCGGGCCAGTGCAGCTGGTAGAGGTCGAGGTAATCGGTCTGCAGCCGCTTCAGTGACTTCTCCACGGCCTCGTCGATCTGGGCGCGGGTCTGGCGGGTCGGACTGCCGTCGTTACGCAGCCAGGTCATCGGCGAACGCCCGGCGACCTTGCTGGCGAGGATCACGTCACCCCGCTTGCCGGGGTTCTTGGCGAACCAGTTGCCGATGATCGTCTCGGTCGCGCCCTGCGTCTCCGGACGCGGCGGGATGGCGTACATTTCGGAGGTGTCCCAGAAGGTCACGCCGCGCGTCAGCGCGTAGTCCATCTGGGCGTGGCCTTCCTCCTCGGTGTTCTGGCCGCCGCCCCACATCATGGTGCCAAGGCAGCAACGCGAAACCTTCAGGCCGGTGCGGCCGAGTTCGGAATATTGCAAGGTCGGGGGTCCCTCTAGACGTCAGTGGCGGACGGTCAGCGCCTTCGCGACGACGGGGGCCAGCCCGCGCGCGATCACCTTCACCCCGGCGGCGTTGGGGTGGATCCCGTCCCTCTGGTTCAGGTTACGGTTTCCGGCGACGCCGTCCAGCAGGAAGGGGTAGGTGATCACGCCCGGCATCCGCTCGACCCATCGGAAGGCGGTGTTGAATTCCAGCGCATAGTCGCCGGCCAGCGCCACGGGCGCCTGCATTCCGGCGATGACGACGGTGACGCCGCGCCCCTGCAGGCGCTTGACGATCTGCTCGAGGTTGGCCCGGACGACCTTCGGGTCCTGGCCTTCCAGCATGTCGTTGCCGCCCAGCGCCACGACGCAGACGTCGGTGTCGGGGCGGACGGAGAAGTTCAGCCGGCGCAACCCGCCCGTCGTGGTGTCGCCCGAGACCCCGGCGTTGCGCACGCGCGCGGCGACGCCGAGCTTCCTGAGCTCCGCCTGCAGCCGCATGGGCAGGGAGTCGGCGCTGTCCAGCCCAAAGCCCGCGGTGATGGAGTCGCCCAGCATGGTGACCACCTTCGCCTTGGCCGCGAAGGCGGGCGTGGCGGCCAGCGCCCCAATTCCGACGAGAAGAGTGCGTCGGGTGAATAAAACGTCAGATGTTTCGGCCATGGCTCCGGCCTATGTAGGAAGCCGATTCGTTCGCCCAAACCGACCGACCTCCATGTACGACGTCCCGACCGAAACCACGCCGCTGAAACTTGACGCCGTGACGCTGACGCTGCCGTCGGCGGCCGGGCCTGTGGAAATCCTGCGCGGCGTCGAGCTGACCGTTCGTCCGGGCGAGACCATTGCGGTGGTCGGGCCGTCGGGCTCGGGCAAGTCGTCGCTGATCGCGGTGGCGGCCGGGCTGGAGACGCCGACCAGCGGCTCGGTCAGCCTGTTCGGCCAGGACCTCGCCGACCTGGACGAGGACGGCCGCGCCAGGCTGCGGCGCAACAAGGTCTCGCTGGTCTTCCAGTCCTTCCACCTGCTGCCCAACATGACGGCAGAGGAAAACATCGCGGCACCGCTGGAGATCGCGGGCGTCCTCAACGCCTTCGAGGTGGCGGAAGCCTGGCTGAAGCTGGTCGGGCTGTCGGCGCGCGCCAGGCACTACCCGCACCAGCTTTCCGGCGGCGAGCAGCAGCGGGTGGCGCTCGCCCGGGCGCTGGCCGCCAAGCCCAGCCTTCTCTTTGCCGACGAGCCCACCGGCAACCTCGACGCGGCGAACGCGGACACGGTGGCCGACCTGATGTTCAAGCTGGTCGCCAAAACCGGCGCGGCGCTGGTTTTGGTGACCCACGATCCCGACCTCGCAGTCCGCGCCGACCGGCAGGTGATCATGGCCGACGGCCGCATCGTCGAGCCGGAATGAGGATGCCGCTGTTTCTGCGTTTTGCGTTGCGCGAGCTGCGCTCAGGCGTGGCGGGGTTTCGCATTTTCCTGGCGTGCCTCGCGCTCGGCGTAGCCGCAATCGCGGCGGCGGGTTCGACGGCGGAGGCCTTCCGCCACGGCCTTTCGTCCCAGGCGCGCGAAATCCTTGGCGGCGACCTGCGCGTGGCGGTGGACGAGCGGCGCTTCACGGTGCCCGAACGCAACGCCTTCGAGAAGCTTGGCGACGTCGCCTACGCTATCGGCGTGCGGGCCATGGCCCAGTCGCGCTCGGGCCGCCGCATGGTCGAGCTGCGCGGGGTCTCCGAGGCCTATCCGCTGGCCGGCGCGGTGAAGATGGAGGGCGAGGCCGACCTCCAGCACGTCTTCAGGAAACAGGGCGAGGCCTGGGGCGCGGCGGTCGAGGGGCCGCTGCTCGATCGGCTGGGCCTGAAGATCGGCGACATCTTCGTCGTCGGCCAGACGCCCTTCATCGTCCGCGCCGTGCTGGAATCGGAGCCCGACCGGCTGAGCCGGGGCTTTGCGCTCGGCCCCCGCGTGCTGACCTCGATCATGGCCATCGAGCACGGCGGCTTCCTCGATCCCACCCTGCCGCCGCCGGGCGAAGTGGCGCGGATCAACCTGCACGCCGGCGAGCGGGCGGAAGCGGCGACCAAGGCGCTGAACCAGCAGTTCCCGACCTCCCGCTTCGATATCCGCCAGCGCAATGAGGCCGCGCCGGGCGCCAAGGAGCTGATCGCCCAGCTGGAATATTTCCTCAGCTTCATCGGCCTCGCCTCGCTGGTCGCGGGGGGGCTCGGCGTGGCGGGCGCGGTCTCGGCCTATCTCGACCAGCGCAAGGAATCGATCGCGGTGATGAAGGCGCTGGGCGCCGACGGGTCGATGGTCCGCAACATCTACCTCGCCCAGATCGCGGCGCTGGCGGCGCTGGGCATCGCCATCGGCCTGGCGATCGGCGCAGTCGCGCCGCTGATCCTGGGCGAGATCGCCGGCAAGGACCTGCCCATCCCGGCTCTCTTCGCGATCTACCCGTGGCCGCTGGCGAGGGCCGCGCTGTTTGGGCTGCTGGCCGCGGCGGCCTTCTCGCTGGCCCCGCTGGCGAGCGCGCGGACCACCCCGCCGTCCGCCCTTTTCCGGCAGGACCTGACCGGGCGCCTGCGCTTCGGCCCCGAGGTGATCGGGGCGATCGTCGCGGCGCTGGGGCTTGCCCTTCTCGCCGTCGCCACGGCGCCCACGGCCACGTCCGCGACCATCATGATGATCGGGGTCGCGGTCTCCTTCGTCGTCCTGTGGGCGCTTGGGCGCGGCGCGGCGATCCTGGCCGGACGGGCGCGGCGGATGGCGCGCGGTTCGGTGAGGATCGGGCTCGCCAACCTCGCCGGCCCCCATTCCGCCGCCCGCACGGCCGCCCCGGCCATCGGACTCGGCGTCGCGCTGCTGGCCGCCGTGGTGCTGATCCAGTCGAGCCTGCTCGCGCAGGTCAGCCAGGTCGCGCCCAAGACCGCGCCGGCCATGGTCTTCACCGACATCCCCGGCGACCGCATCGCCGAGTTCGACCAGACCGTGACCCGGGCCTTCGGCCGCGCGCTGACGCCGGACAACTACATGCGCGCGCCCTACACGCGCGGCCGGATCATCCGCATCAACGGCCACGCCATCGACGAGAAGACGATCCGCGCCTCCGAGCGCTGGGCCTATGACAACGACATCGGCATGTCGCTGATCGGCGCCGAGCCGAAGGGCGCCAACGTGGTCCACGGCGACTGGTGGCCGGCCGATTACGCGGGCCCCCCGCTCGTCGCCATGGAGAAGGACGCCGCCGAGGGCGCGGGCCTGAAGGTCGGCGATTCCGTCACCCTCTCGGTCATGGGCGTGGAGTTCGACGCCCGCATCGCGGCGCTGCGCAAGGTCGACTGGGGCGGCTTTGGACCGGCGTTCGCGGTTATCGTCGATCCCGCCGCGCTCGCCGGCGCGCCCCTGTCGCATGTGGCCATCGCCAAGGGTTCGGCGGCGCAGGAGGCGGCGGTGACCAAGGCTCTGGGCGATTTCTTCCCCGGCGTGAACATCATCAGCGTGCGCGAGCAGCTGGAGGCGGCCGCGGGGCTCTTCGACCGGCTGTCGCTGGCCATCCGGGGCGCGGCGGCGGTCGCGGGCCTTGCGGGCCTGCTGGTGCTGTCGGGCGCGATCGCCGCTGGCGCGCGCGCTCGGGCCAAGGAGGCCGCGACCTTGAAGGTGCTTGGCGCCGAGCGGCGCCAGATCCTGGTCGCCTATGCGGTGGAGTACGGCGCGGTCGGGATCATCGCCGGCGTGACCGGCGCATTGTTGGGCTACGCCGCGGCCTGGCCGGTGGTGGTCAAGGTGTTCGAGGCGGAGTGGAGCGTCGACTGGACGGGCGTCGCCGCCATCATCCTCGGCGCGGCGGCGCTGGCGACCAGCGGCGGACTGCTCGCCGCCATGCACGCGCTGGCGAGGCGGCCCGCGCCGGTTCTGCGCGCCGAATGAGCCCCTCTCTTGTGCGGAACCCCGGCTAGCACGATATTTCCCCCGAGCCCCGCTTCGGGGCGCAATGCAAAGGGTCAACCTTCATGAGCGACTTCAACCGCGGCTACGCACGTCCGGTCCCCGGGACCGCCGACATGTCGGTGGACGCGGGCCTGCGAGCCTTCATGCTCGGGGTCTACAACAAGATGGCGCTGGGCCTGCTGGTCTCTGCCGGCCTCGCCTGGCTGACGGCGAGCTATGCGCCGGTCACCCATCTCCTCTACGTCACCACGCCGAGCGGCGCGCTGGCCGGGTTCACCCTGCTGGGCACCATCATCCGCTTCGCCCCCCTGGTGATGATCCTGGTCGCCATGTTCGGGATGAAGAACCCGACGGCGCGGTCGTCCGGCTTCCTCTACTGGGGCCTGGTGACCACCATCGGCGCCGGCCTGGGCGTATGGCTGTTGGCTTACACAGGTTCGTCGGTCGCCCTGACCTTCCTGATTACCGCCACGGCCTTCGGGGCGCTCAGCCTCGTGGGCTATACGACGAAGAAGGACCTGACCGGCTTCGGCAGCTTCCTGATCATGGGCGTGTGGGGTCTGGTGATTGCCATGCTGATCGGGATGTTCTGGCACCCGCCAGGCTTCTCGTTGATCATCAGCGCCCTTGGCGTCCTGATCTTCGCCGGGCTGACCGCCTACGACACCCAGCGGCTGAAGATGACCTACTACCACCTCGGTGCGGATGAGAACGCGCTGGGCGTGGCGACCAACTACGGCGCTCTGACGCTGTACCTGGACTTCATCAACCTGTTCCAGTTCCTGCTCGCCTTCACCGGCGGCCGGCGCAACTAGCGTTCTGAAAAGCCGAATGAATTTAGCCCCGGCGGGTCATCCCTCCGGGGCTTTTTCATTCCACGACGCTGAACCGGCCCTTGTCGAAGACGCGCAGCACCTGGGCGAGCTCGTGCCCGCGCTTGAGGATGTGGCCCCCTTCGCCCACGACCGCCCAGGCCCCTTGCCGCCGGGCCAGCGCCGGGCGCTTTTCGACGCGGTAGAGCGGGGTGTCGGCGGCGCGGCGGAAGATGGAGAAGACCGCCATGTCGCGAAGGCCGTCGATGGCGTAGTCGCGCCATTCGCCCGCCGCCACCATGCGGCCGTAGAGCCTCATGAGCTGGTCGATTTCGCGCCGGTCGAAGAAGACAATGCTTTCGGCCGGCGCGGCGTAAGATGGGTCGAAGGCCATGCGAATCCGAGCCTAGACCCAAACGCTCCGTTCGCTCCAGCGTTGCACGGGCGCCACGCTCCCGAACTTTGCAACATGGCTGCGACAAGGCGCCGCAAAATGACCTTAATTCCGTCGCGCGCGGGCCTGTTTAGGGTCCGACATTTCGATTGTCGGCTGGTCGGGAGCGTCGGTCCTGGATCCTGAACAGCCCCCCCAGCCCCCCTGGATCGGGGTTGCCGGCCGGTCGACGCTTAGAACTCCCCCTTGAGAAGCCCGCGAAGCACGCCCCCCGCTTCGCGGGTTTCGCTTATTTCGGCGGCTGCTTGAGCGCGGCGACGATGCGCCCGCCGTCCGTCTGCTGGACGATCACCAGCGTCTCGAGACCCTCATCCTCGGCGGCCGGAAGCCGGAAGGCGGTGGGCCGCCCCCGCCAACGGCCAAGCCGCACGATCTGGCGCACCACGTTGCGCTCGGCGATCGTCTCGCCCTTGTTGTCGCCCTTCTTGACCTCGACCTCGACCTTGCGCGGGTCGTAGCGGACCAGCCAGACCTCGCCGCCCCCGCGCGGCGGATGGCTGGAGGAGCCCACGGCGATCTTGCCGTTCTCCATGTAGAGCATGTCGGGCGGGTCTTTGGGCGTGTGCAGCGCCTGCTTGACCAGCGCATCGACCTTGGCCGTCTGGCCGCCGGCGACCTGGTGGCGGCCGTCGACGATCACCTGCGGGGTGTAGACCTCGCGCGGGCCCAGCCGCTTGGCATAGGCCTTCTGGCGATCGGTGAACTCCGGCCGCGCGAAGGTGTCGGTCCAGCCGAGATAGTCCCAGTAGTCGACCGAGAAGGTGAGCGGCAGGACGTCCTTCTGCTCGGCCAGGTCCGCCACATGGGCGCCGGCCTCAACGCAGGAGGAGCAGCCCTGGGCGGTGAACAGCTCGACGATCACCGGCGGCTTGGCGGCCGCCGGAGTCGTGATGGCCCCCAGGGCCAGGACGATGAAAGAAAACGCCGCCTTCCGCATTTCCCCGCACTTAAGCCAGTTTCACCGTTCTGAGCCCCTCACGAGCCCGTGACCTACGCGGCTTCACCGCGCGCCAGGTTGCGGAGCACGAAGTTGAGCACGCCGCCAGCCCGGAAATACTCAAGCTCGGTCGGCGTATCGATCCGGCAACGCACCGGGAAGCGCGCGATGCGGCCGTCCGACGGGCGATAGAGCTCGACGATCAGCTGCTTGCGCGGCGACAGGTCCTGCAGGCCGCGGATCGAAACGATCTCCTCGCCGGTCAGGCCCAGCCGCTGCCAGCCTTCGGACAGGAACTGCAGCGGCAGCACGCCCATGCCGACCAGGTTCGAACGGTGGATGCGCTCGAAGGTCTCGGCGATCACCGCCCGCACGCCCAGCAGCTTGGCGCCCTTGGCCGCCCAGTCGCGCGACGAGCCGGTGCCGTATTCCTTGCCGGCGAAGACCACGCAGGAGCGGCCCTCCTGCTGGTAGCGCATGGCCGCGTCGTAGATCGACATGGTCTCGCCCGAGGGGAAGTGCTTGGTCACGCCGCCTTCGATGTCGGGGGTGATCTTGTTGCGGATGCGGATGTTGGCGAAGGTGCCCCGCATCATCACCTCGTGGTTGCCGCGCCGCGCGCCGTAGCTGTTGAAGTCCAGCGGCTTGACCTGATGCTCCTGCAGGTACTTGCCGGCCGGGCTCGTCGTCTTGATCGAGCCGGCCGGGCTGATGTGGTCGGTGGTGATGGAATCGCCGAAGACGCCCAGGATGCGCGCCTCGATGATGTCGTTCACCGGCGAAGGCGTCATCGACATGCCCTCGAAGTAGGGCGGGTTCTGCACATAGGTCGAGCCCGGATCCCAGGCGTAGGTCTCCCCGCCCTTGATCTCGATGGCCTGCCACTGCTTGTCGCCCTTGAAGACGTCGCCGTAGCGCGAGGCGAACATCTCGCTGGTCACCGACTTGCGCTGCAGGGCGGCGATGTCGGCCGACGAGGGCCAGATGTCCTTCAGGAACACCGGCTTGCCGCCCTTGCCCGTGCCCAGCGGCTCGTTGACGAGGTCGATCTTCATCGAACCGGCCAGCGCATAGGCGACCACCAGCGGCGGCGAGGCCAGGTAGTTGGCCCGCACGTCGGGGTTCACGCGGCCTTCGAAGTTGCGGTTGCCCGACAGCACCGAGACGGCGACGAGGTCGTTGTCCTGCACGGCCTTGGAGATCGGCTCGGGCAGCGGGCCGGAGTTGCCGATGCAGGTGGTGCAGCCGTAGCCGACCAGGTTGAAGCCCAGCGCATCCAGATGCTTCTGCAGCCCGGCCTTGACAAGATAGTCGGTCACCACCTGCGAGCCGGGGGCCAGCGAGGTCTTCACCCACGGCTTCACCTTCAGACCCTTGGCGATGGCGTTCTTGGCCAGCAGGCCCGCGGCGATCAGCACGCTGGGGTTGGAGGTGTTGGTGCAGGAGGTGATGGCGGCGATCACCACATCGCCGTTGCCGATGTCGAAGTCCTCTCCCTGAACGGGGAAGCGCGTATCGGCGCCGTCCTTCTTGCCGAAGTCGGTTTCAAGCGCGCCCTTGAACGCCGCGGCCGCATCCGACAGCAGCACCCGATCCTGCGGGCGCTTGGGCCCCGCGAGCGAAGGCAGCACGCTCGACAGGTCCAGCTCCAGCACATCGGTGAA
>CAMLKO010000033.1 GCA_946480495.1 uncultured Caulobacteraceae bacterium | reverse complement strand
CGCCGATCGGCTCGGGGCTCGGCATCCAGAACAAGGTCAACATCCGCCTGATCGTGGAAGCCGCCAAGGTGCCGGTGCTGGTGGATGCTGGCGTTGGCACGGCCTCCGACGCCACGGAAGCGATGGAGCTCGGCTGCGACGGCGTGCTGATGAACACCGCCATCGCCGAGGCCAAGGATCCCGTTCGGATGGCGCGGGCCATGAAGCATGCGGTGATTGCCGGCCGCGAGGCCTATCTGGCCGGACGGATGCCCAAGCGGATGTACGCCGACCCGTCGTCGCCGCTGGCAGGGCTGATCTAGCCCTTCGCCGCCTTCTTCGCCGCCGCGATCGCCTCTTTCAGGGCCTGCGGGTTGGCCTCGTTGATCAGGGTGTCGCCGACCACGAAGGCGGGCGTGCCTTCGATGCCGAGGTTGACCGCGAGGTTGTGGACGTCGGCGAGGTACTGCTTCTCGTCGGCGGAGGCCTGGCGCGTGCGGGCCGCGTCCGGATCGACGCCGTTGGCCGCGAGCACGCGTCTGGCGCCGTCGTCGGTCAGCGGCTTCTGCTCCATGAACTGCTGGTAGATGGTCAGGTACCGGCCCGTCGGCTTGGCCAGGTCCGCCCCCGCCGCGGCGTATTCCGAGGCCTCGCCGAAGATGGTGAAGTCCTTGAACACGAACCGCACGTCCGGCTCGTTGCGGATGATGGCCAGCACTTCCGGCGCGATGGCTTTGCAGTAGCTGCAGTTGTAGTCGAAGAACTCGACCACGGTGACCTTGCCGTTCGGGTTGGCAACGAAGTCGCGTGGGTCGTGCTCGAGCTGGCGGCGAAACTTGCGGATGTTCTGGGCGGCCGAGGCTGTCCGCGCCTGTTCCTGTTTGGCCTGCAGCCGCTCATAGGCCTCCTGCAGCACCTCGGGATGCTCCAGCAGATAGGCCCGCACGCGCCGCCCGAACGCCTCGTCGGATTGCTTCTGGCATCCGGCCAGCGCGACCGCGGCCACAGCCAGCAGGATCAGCCCCTTCCTCATCGGCCGTAGGACGAGGTGACGGCGCCCTCGCGCGCCAGTTCCTTCAGGTCGTCGTCGGTCGGCCCCGAGGCCAGCACGATGTCGGTCGCGCGGCGCCATTCGATGCTCTTCTTGTCCAGCATTTCGCGGGCGCGCATGGCGAAGATGCGGGCCTGCTTCATGTCGCCGTCGGCGAACATCGCTTCGGCCGTGGCGAGGCGGGCCAGTCCGTCGTCGCCGCGCTGGTCATAGGCTTCGGCCAGCAGGCGCCAGGCGACCGAATTGTCGATGTCCTCGCCGGTCGCCTTCTTCAGCTCGTCGATGCCCTCGTCGCGCTTCTTGGGATCGTTCAGGCTGATCAGCGTCTGGCCCAGGTTGATGTGCAGCAGCGGCGCGTCGGGCTTCAGCTCGACCGACTTGCGCTGCGGCTCCTCGGCCTCCTTGGCGCGGGCGAACTCGAACAGGACCTGGCCCTTGAGCTCGTAGAGGTAGGGGTTGTCTGGATAGTCCTTGATCAGCGCGTCGATCAGCTTCAGGGCCCGGTCCGGGTCCTTCATCTGGTAGTAGGCGATCGCCCGGGCGTAGCGCGCCGGGAACGAGGTGTCGGTTTCCTTGTAGTCGATCAGCGCCTGCTGCGGCGTCATGAAGCCGGCGATCTTGGCCTTCATGATCGCGTGCTCGGCGATCTCTTGCGGCGTGTCCTCGGCCTTGTAGTGCGGCTGCGCCTCGACCTTCGAGCGCAGCAGCTCGATCCGCTCGGACGACAGCGGGTGGCTCTGGAAGTAGGGGAAGCGGCGGGCTTCGTCGAAGACCTCCTGGTAGCGGAAGTTGTCGAAGAAATCGACGAGGCCCTTGCCGGAGTCGCCGGCCCTTTCGAGGAAGCCGACGGCGGCCTGGTCGGCGCGCGATTCCTGCTCGCGGCTGTAGCCCAGCGCCCCCAGCTCCCCGAAGAAGCTGGAGTTGCCGAGCAGCGCCGCGCCGGCGTCGGGCGCGCCGGCGGCCATGGCGATGATGCCCAGGCCCATAGTCAGCAGCATGGGCTTGAGCCCCGCCTTCATCATCTCGTCGGAGCGCGACGGGTGGGCGCCGGCGATGTGGCCGGTTTCGTGCGCGATGACGCCCTTCAGCTGGTCCGCGTTCTCGGTCTTGAGGATCAGCCCGGTGTTGATGCCGATCATCTGGCCGGCGGTCGAGAAGGCGTTCAGCTCCTTGTCGCCGATCAGCAGGATGTGGACGTCCTTGGGGTTCAGGCCCGCGGCTTCCAGGATCGGGTCGGACTCGTGGTGGAAGATCTCCTCGATCTCGGTGTCGCGCAGCAGCGAGGGACCGCGCTGGCTGTCCTGGGCGCGAGCGGGAAGCGCGGTGAACGGGGTCAACAGGGCGGCCGCAAAAAGCGCGGCCTTGCCGACTGAACGGACCCGGCTGCAGGAGCGCCGGACGGGCAGGCTCATGCCTTGATCTCCAGTTCGCGCCCCCGCGTTGACCTCACTCTAGCGACTCGCCCTCAGCGCCGCCACCAGCCCTTCTTTGGAACAGGCGGCGGAGTCGAAATTTCGGCGGCGTCCGGCTCGCGCGGCTTGGGCGCGGACTTGGGCGCCGCTTTGGGCGCGGGTTCGGGCGCGGCCTCGACCACGGGCTCCGGCGCCGCTTCGGCTGCGGGCGCAGCCTTGCGCGAACGCTTTGGCTTGGCCGGAGGCGGCGCCTCGGCCGCGACAGGCTCGGGCTCCGGCGCGGGTTCTGGCTCCGGCGTCGCGACGGGTTCCGGCGCGGCTTCGACTTCCGGCTCAGGCTTGGCCTTGGCGCGCGAGCGGCCGCGGCGGGGCTTCTTGCCGCCTTCCGGTTCGGCCGGCAGTTCGACCCAGATCTCGTCGCCGGGCGCGGCGGCTTGCGCCGGTGCGGGAGACGCTTCGGGTTCCGGTGCGGGCGCGCGGTCGTTGGCGGGCGTGGCGGCGATCGGCGCCGCTCCGCCTTCCAGCGCGGCCGGATCGTGCCAGACGAAGGGATCGTCGCCGAAGGGCACGCGCGGGCGGGTCCAGGCGAAACCGTCCTGCGGGCGGCCGTCCTCGCGCATGCGTCGGCCGCCGCGGCGTCCGCGCCGGCGGCGACGGCGGCCATGGCCTTCCTCGCCGTGATCGTCTTCTTCCTCGGCGCCCGGCGCGCGCGGTTCGGCAGGCGCAGCCGCAGCAGCCACGACGGCGCCGTCTTCGCGCTCGTCTCCGCGACGGCCCCGGCGGCGGCGGCGTCCACGGCGTCCGCCACGTTCGCCGTCCTCGCGATCTTCTTGGGCGCGCGGTTCGTGGCCGCCTTCGCCTTCCTCGGCTTCTTCCTCGGCCAGGAGCTCCTCGTCCTCGTCTTCGTCTTCCGCGACGAAGTCGTCCTCTTCGGGCTCATAGACCGGCGTTGCGGCCGGGGCGTGCTCCAGCTCGTGCGAGGAATGCTGCCCCAGCGACGTGCGTTCGATCTCGTAGTCGGCGTGGGCCATGGCGTCGTCGATCTGGATCGTGACGTAGAGGCCGTGCAGCTGGTGGATGCGGGCCAGATGCGCCCGCTTCTCGTTGAGGATGTAGAGGCCGACGGCGCGAGGCACCTTCAGCGTCACCTCGCCGCCGCCCTTCAGCGCCTCGCGCTCGACGCCGCGCAGGGCGGCCAGGGCGCTGGACTCGGTCGATCGCACGCGGCCGACGCCTTCGCAGACCGGGCAGACGTGGGTGGTGCCTTCCAGCACGCCGGTGCGGCGGCGCTGGCGGGAGATTTCCATCAGGCCGAAGGGACTGATCTTGCCCATCTGCACGCGGGCGCGGTCGTCCTTCAGGCAGTCCTTCAGCTTCTTCTCGACGGAGCGATTGTTCTTCGCCTCGTCCATGTCGATGAAGTCGATGACGATCAGGCCGGCGAGGTCGCGCAGGCGCAGCTGGCGGGCGGCTTCCTCGGCCGCCTCCAGGTTGGTCTTCAGCGCCGTGGCCTCGATGTTGCGCTCCTTGGTGGCGCGCCCGGAGTTCACGTCGACGGCGACCAGCGCCTCGGTCTGGTTGATCACCAGATACCCGCCGCTGCGCAGGGGAACCACCGGCGAGTAGATCTGCGCCAGGTGGTCCTCGACCTTGTGGGCCACGAACAGCGGCGTCGGCTCGCGGTAGGCGATGACCTTCTTGGCCTGCGAGGGCATCAGCATGCGCATGAAGTCGCGCGCCTCGCGGTAGCCGTCCTCGCCCTCGACGAGGACGGCGTCGATGTCCTTGTCGAAGAGGTCGCGGATGGCGCGTTTGACGAGGTCTTCCTCCTCGTAGATCAGCGCCGGCGCGATCGAGTGCAGCGTCGTCTCGCGGATGTTTTCCCACAGCCGCAGCAGGTACTCGTAGTCGCGCTTGATCTCGGCCTTGGTGCGCTTGGCGCCGGCCGTGCGCACGATCAGGCCCATGCCCTGCGGCACGTCCAGGCTCTGGACGACGGTCTTCAGGCGCTTGCGGTCGGTGGCGACGGTGATCTTGCGCGAAATGCCGCCGCCGCGGGCGGTGTTGGGCATCAGCACGCCATAGCGGCCGGCCAGCGACAGGTAGGTGGTCAGCGCCGCGCCCTTGTTGCCGCGCTCTTCCTTGACGACCTGCACCAGCATGATCTGGCGGCGCTTGATGACCTCCTGGATCTTGTACTTGCGCATGAGGCGCCGGCGCCGCCGGGCGACCTCTTCCTCCATCACATCGTCTTCGTCGCCGCCGGATTCCCCGTCGTCGTCCTCGGCGTGGCCATTGCCGTTGCCGTGATGGTGGTCGTCCTCGTCCTCCAGCTCCTCGCGCATCAGCGCTTCGCGGTCGGCGACCGGGATCTGGTAGTAGTCGGGGTGGATTTCGTTGAAGGCCAGGAAGCCGTGCCGGTTGCCGCCGTATTCGACGAACGCAGCCTGCAGGCTGGGCTCTACCCGGGTGACTTTCGCGAGATAGATATTTCCGCGGAGTTGTTTCCTGGACTGACTTTCGAAGTCGAACTCTTCAACCCGTGTTCCGTCCACGACGACGACGCGCGTTTCTTCCGCGTGCGCCGCGTCGATCAGCATCTTCTTTGACATCAAGGTGGTCTCCACGGCGCGCGGCGGACGCGAAGTCCGGGCGCCGGCTGGTGAGGAGGGCGCGCGTCACGGCTCCGCCTGCCGCGCTAGCGCGGATGGCCGATTGCCGGATGGGGGCGTGAGCGCTGCCCATGGGTTCATTCCCTGGTCGCGCCATGTGTGAGAAGGCGCGGATTGGATGGTGCGTCGCTGCCGAAAAAAGGCGCCCGACGCAGGCGTTCTTGCGCCAAAAGCATTCCGCAAAACGGAACGGCGGTCGCGCGGGCCGGACTTTACTCACAACCGCCGGGAAAAGGAAAGGACGGCGGGGCTGCAATATCCTTAACGGATTGGCTACGATCCGGGCCCATCCTCAGGGTTTGTTCTGCTGGGACTGGGGTAGGGTATGCGTGCGCGTCTTGTCGCGTTGTTCAGGGGCTTGGGAGCTGGAGGCCTTGCGGCCCTGCTCGTCATCGCCGCCTGTGGGATCGGCTTCGGCGCCGCCCACGTGGCCCAGGCCGCGGCGGGCGCGACGAGCGATCTCCTGAAGGTGCGCCTGGGCGGCGACGCCTCCGCGACCCGTATGGTCCTCGACCTCGGCAAGGCCGCCAGCGGCAAGGTCGTCTCCGACGGCTCGGCCGACGGCAAGGTCGTCATCTCCCTTTCCAACGTCAGCCTGCCCAACGGCGTCGACGGCGTGGGCCAGGGGCTGGTGCGCCGCTGGTCGGTGGACCGCGGCAAGCTGACGGTCGAGCTCGCTTCCGACGCGGTGGTGCGCCGCCGCTTCCTGCTGCCGCCGGGCGACGGGGTGGCCAACTACCGCTACGTGATCGACTTCCAGGGCCCGGCCGTGCTGCCCAAGGCGCAGCTGACCAAGGCCGCGACCGCTCCGAAAGTGGCGGTCAAGAAGGCCGAGCCGCCGCGCAAGCGCGTCATCGTCATCGACGCCGGCCATGGCGGGAAAGACCCCGGCGCGCACGGCGTCACCACCGACGAGAAGGACATCACCCTGGCCGCAGCGCGTGCGCTGAAGGCCCGGCTGGAGGAGTCCGGCCGCTACCGGGTGGTGATGACGCGTGATTCGGATGTCTTCGTGCCGCTCGAAAGCCGCGTGAAGATCGCCCGCCGCGCCGACGCCGACCTGTTCATCTCGCTGCACGCCGACGCCGGCCCCGACGAAAGCACCCGGGGCCTATCCGTCTACACCCTCTCGGAAAAGGGCGCGGAGCGCGCCACCCGCGTGATGGGCAAGGACGACTGGCTGATGAAGGCCAGCTGGCCCGGCGGCGGCCGCGCGGTCGGCGAGATCCTGCTCGACCTCACCCAGCGCGCCACCAAGAACCGCTCGGCCCAGTTCGCCGAGGCGCTGCTGGACCATGTCAGCGACGAGACCACGCTGCTGCCGCGCAGCCACCGCGACGCCGGCTTCGTCGTCCTGCTGGCCCCCGACGTGCCGGCCGTTCTGTTGGAGATGGGCTTCGTCACCAGCCCCCTCGACGAGAAGCAGCTGACCAGCGGCGAGGGCCGCGAGCGGCTGATGGACGCCGTCGGCGACGCCATCGACGAGTATTTCGCCGGCCAGACCAGGCTCGCCTCCCGCTAGTTCCGCACGGATTGGCGCCCGGCGCGGCGCGCGCTAGAGGTCGGGTGCGGGCCCTGAGCGCACCCGCGGAGGTCGGCTTGCTTTGAAACCCGTTGAGACTTGGGTCCGGACTTTAGGTCTTGCTGTCCTGATCCTGATCGGGGTCGCGGGCCTGGCGACGACTGTCTATACGGCGTGGCTCTTCCACGACATGCCCGAGGCCAGCGACCTGGCCAACTACCGGGCGCCGACGTCGACGCGCGTCTATGCCTGGGACGGCACCCTGATCGGGGAGTTCGCCAAGGAGCGGCGCATCTTCGTCCCCTACAACCAGATGCCGCCCTACCTGGTGCACGCCTTCCTGGCGGCCGAGGACCACAACTTCTTCCATCACGGCGGCGTCGACCCGCAGGGCATGAGCCGGGCGATGCTGCGCAACGTGCTCAACGTCATCCAGGGACGGCGCCTGGAAGGCGGCTCGACCATCACCCAGCAGGTCGCCAAGAACATCCTGCTCAACAGCGACGTCACCGTCGGGCGCAAGCTGAAGGAGGCGATCCTCGCCAACCAGCTGGAGCACGTGCTGACCAAGCAGCAGATCCTCGAGCTGTACCTCAACGAAATCTGGCTGGGCTATCAGTCGTACGGGGTCGGCGCGGCCGCCTACAACTACTTCGGCAAGTCGATCAACAACCTGACGCTTGAGGAGGCGGCCTACCTCGCCGCCCTGCCGAAAGGGCCGACGAACTACCAGCCGATCCGCCGCAAGCGCGCCGCCATCGCCCGGCGCAACTGGATCCTCGACGAGATGGTCAAGAACGGCTGGGCGAGCCGCGAGGCCGCCGAGCGCGCCAAGGCCACCGACCTGAAGGTCCAGCTCGCCCCCGCCCGCGCCAAGTACCGCGACGCCGACTTCTTCGTGGAAGAGGTCCGCCGCCGCGGGACCCAGGAACTCGGTCCCAAGCTGAACGAGGGCGGCTACTACATGCGCACCACGCTCGACCCGCGGCTGCAGACCGCCGCGCGGGTGGCGCTGATGCACGGACTGGAAACCTACGACCGCCGCCACGGCTGGCGGGGGGCCTGGGCCAGGGTCAGCGAGATCGCGCCGGGCTGGCAGGCCGCCGCGCTGAAGAAGAGCCCGCCCTCGGAGCGCCGGGCCTGGCGCGCGGCGGTGGTGTCGGAGATGTCCGGCGCCTCGGTCCGCGTGATCCCGGCCAATGACTATCCCTCCGGATACCTCGTCCCCGAGGACGTCGCCTGGGCCAAGGCCGGCAAGGGGCTGAAGGTCGGCGACCTGATCTTCGTCGAACCGGCGGAGACGGGCGGCGGCTATCGCCTGCGCCAGGTCCCGATCGCGAACGGCGCGCTGGTGGCCATCGACCCCTATTCCGGGCGGGTGCTGGCCATGGTCGGCGGCTATTCGTTCTCGCTGTCGAAGTTCAACCGCGCCACCCAGGCGCACCGGCAACCGGGTTCGGCCTTCAAGCCGTTTGTCTATGCCACCGCGCTGTCGAACGGCTACACGCCCGCCAGCTATGTCAACGACGCGCGCATCACTCTGCCGGGCGCGAGGCAGGGGGAGGTCTGGTCGCCGGAGAACTACAACAGGAAGTACTACGGCCCGATGCCGATCCGGCGCGGCCTTGAGCTGTCGCGCAACACCATGACGGTGCGCCTGGCGCTGGGCGTCGGCATGCGCAAGATCGCCGCGATGGCCGAGAACGCCGGCATCACCGACCACATGGACCCGGTGCTCTCGATGGCGCTGGGCTCCGGCGAGACGACCCCCTTCCAGCTGACCGCGGCCTACACCGCCTTCGTCAATGGCGGCCGCCGTCCCGAACCGCACCTGATCGAGCTGGTCGAGGACCGCAACGGCAAGCCCATCTACCGCGCCGACGACCGCCAGTGCCCCCGCTGCACCGCCGGCTTCGGCGGCGAGGAAAGCCCGCGTCTGGCCCCCGACGGCAAGGAGATCATGGACCCCATCGTGGCCTACCAGATCACCTCCATGCTGGAGGGCGTCGTCCAGCGCGGCACCGGCGTGCAGGCCCGCGTGCTGGGCCGTCCGGTGGGCGGCAAGACCGGCACCACCAACGAGTACCGCAGCGCCTGGTTCGT